>CAYVGQ010000111.1:0-5034 GCA_964450295.1 uncultured Phascolarctobacterium sp.
CAGTAAGCCACACGAATTAACAATGTCACGTCAGGAAATAGAAGAACGCTTTTTTACTGTGCAATAATTAAGATAGAGGAGAGAGCTCATGGATAACGTAGGAGAAATTCTAAAAAATGCCCGGCTTGATAAGGTACTTTCTTTAGAACAGGTAGAAGAGGCTACCAGTATCCGCAAAAGCTATCTGGTGGCAATTGAAGCAGGAGATTATGAAAAAATTCCAGGTGACGTTTTTACCAAGGGAATCATAAGAACTTATGGAAACTATCTTGGTTTGAATGGTCCGGAATTAGTTACTATCTATAAGGCAGCACGTGCGGGAGTAAATCCCGAAGAAGTTAAACCTGTAGAAATCCGTAGCACTTCTAAAATAAGTGTCGCTCCGCAACTTCAACCGCAGAAAAGTTCCCGCAATATCTTTACTTATTTCATTGCGTTAGTTTTATTATCTGCAGTTGCTGCCACAGGCTATCTATTCCTGCTTAGAAGCGGTGATAAACCAATCGATAGTGTAACGCCAAAACAATCTTCTCTAGAAGATGAAAAAACTTCTGTTCAAAATAAAAATACTGATCAGACGAATGCTAAAATAGAGGCTGACGCTAAAAAAGCTAAAGAACGTGCAGAACAGGCGGCGTTGGACACCCAAGTAAAACAAGAAAAAGACAGCAAAAAAACACAGCCTGGACAGGCTATTGCTAAAGTAGATGGTGTCAACCTTTATATGTTTTGTAATGACCGTTGTTGGGTTGAAGTAATCGCGGATGGCAAAACTGTTTTTGAAGGAACTCTCGTCAGTAATCAGGAAAAATCTTTTTTTGCCGAAGAAAAAATTGCTGTTAAATATGGTAATATTAAGGCTATGCAAATAGCTGTTAATGGAACTCCTGTTCCAGCTGAAAAGCTTGATGGAGTAGTTTTTAAAGAATATAAGAAATAATATTGGAGGCCCTTTACCATAATGAAAGATTTTTTGCCGATTTCACAAGAAGATATCAGCGCTCGCGGCTGGGAGCAAATTGATTTTCTCTTTATCAGTGGCGATGCCTACGTTGATCATCCTTCCTTTGGACCGGCTGTAATTTGTCGTGTACTGGAAGCGCAAGGCTATAAAGTAGCTTTATTATGCCAGCCTGATTGGCGTGACTTAAATAGTTTTACTGTTTTAGGGAAACCGCGATTGGCTGTTCTAATTTCGAGTGGAAATCTCGATTCGATGCTTTGTCATTATACGGCAGCTAAAAAACCTCGCAAAAAAGATGCTTATACTCCAGGCGGTGAGATGGGAAAACGCCCGGACCACGCTACTGTTGTTTATTCTAAGCAGGTCAAACGCCTTTGGCCAAAAATGCCGGTTATTATTGGCGGTATTGAAGCAAGCTTGCGCCGCTTTGCACACTTTGATTATTGGGAAAACAAACTTTTACCGTCAATTTTAATTGAAAGTCAATCCGATTTATTGGTATATGGTATGGGAGAAAAACAAATAATTGAAATAGCGGACTATCTTTCCGGCGGTGCAGCTATTGAAGAGGTTCGTTACGTGCGCGGCACAGCTTATTTAACAGAGAATATCCAAGAATTGGAAAACTACGTAGAACTGCCTTCTCTGGAAAGCATTCAAAAAGATCGTGAAGCTTTTGCAAAAGCATACCAACTGCAAAGTCAAGAACTTGATCCCTTCCATGGACGAATAGTAGTTCAAAAAAATTTAAAAAACTTTGTTGTGCAAAATCAGGTACCATTTCCATTAGAACAAAAAGAAATGGATGCAATCTATGATTTAGATTATATGCGTACATACCATCCAAGTTATGAAGCCTTGGGAGGTGTACCTGCTATAGAAGAAGTGCAGTTCAGTATTATCAGCTGTCGCGGTTGTTTTGGCAGCTGTTCGTTCTGCGCTATTCATTCACATCAGGGGCGTATTATTCAGACACGTAGCCATGAATCAATACTTAAGGAAGCAAAAAAAATTATAGCTTTACCTAATTTCAAAGGTTATATTCATGATGTAGGAGGTCCTACCGCTAATTTTAGGCATCCTGCATGTGCTAAACAATTAACAACAGGAGTCTGCAGAGACAGACAGTGCCTATTTCCTAAGCCTTGCCCAAATCTTGATGCTGATCACAGTGATTATATAGAACTTTTACAAAAAGTACGTGCGCTTGCCGGAATAAAAAAAGTATTTGTGCGTTCAGGAATTCGCTATGATTATTTACTTGCAGATAAAAATGATAAGTTTTTAGATGAGCTATGCCGTTATCACGTAAGCGGACAGTTAAAAGTTGCTCCTGAACATGTGGCCGATCACGCTCTTGCAAACATGGGGAAGCCCGGCAAAGAAATTTTTCTTAAATTTATGCGTGCATTCAATAATAAAAATAAAGAAGTAGGTCTAAAACAGTTTTTGGTACCATATTTTATTTCTAGTCATCCTGGCTGTACATTACGAGATGCGGTAGAACTTAGCGAATTTTTGCGTGACATAGGCCACCAGCCGGAACAAGTACAAGATTTTATCCCGACTCCTGGGAGCGCCTCTACAGCAATGTATTACTCAGGAATAAATCCTGAAACAGGAAAAAAAGTTTTTGTGGCTCGCAATCCACATGATAAAGCTATGCAACGCGCCTTGATGCAGTATAAAAATCCTAAAAACCGTCAATTAGTCAAAGAGGCACTACAGAAGACTAACCGTGGTGATTTGCTGGGTGATAGTCCGAAATGTCTTTTAAAAGTATCTATGACACATGGCCAACAAAAACATTTAGGCAAAAAAGTTTTTACAACGAATAATAAGCGTTATTCCAAGTAGTAAAGAAGGAGGTTGAAGATGCCTCAAAAAAAAATAATTTTATTAGCTGTTTTATTGATTGCCTCTGCCTCGTGGTTTGCCTTGGGGTGTAATAAAAACGAAGATTCACTTATTGGACAGGATAAAACAGAAATATTATTATATTCAACCTTGGATAACAACTTTTTGCAAGCTTTAGTGAAAGAATATAATAATGAAACTGTGAGCAATACCTCTGTTAAATTATTAATTCCGGAAGAAAAAGCACAGGGAAAGTTACCAGATTTATATCTTTTAGAGCAGAGTGAATTGCAAATTTTAAGTAACCAACAAAGTTTATATGCCGTTTTAAGTGAAGCGGGTGATTTATTGCCATCCCGCTTTAAAGGTGAACAAAATCAGTGGTTCGGAGTATTTTATGACCCTGTCATATTTCTGGTAAACCAAAATTATGCTCGTCAGAGCGGGCAAAAAAATATCGTCAGCTGGCAGGATCTTATTAAATTACAGAATGTTCGTATTGCTATGGAAAACCTTTCTGATTCACAAAATACACGCAACTTTTTAGCGGCTTTTGCCAGTGCTAGAGGAGAAGAAAAGAGTTTGGCTTATTTTAGAGGATTAAACAGTCAAATCCCTCAATATTCACGTTTTCCCTTTACAGCAATTAGATTGACTACTGTTGGTGATACTGATTTGGCTATTACCAGACGCAGTTATGTATTTAAATATTTAGAAAATGACTTCCCCGCCTATACAGTGGTTCCCAACGAAGGTACACCCATTAGCTTATATGGCATAGCTATTGCCGCTTCCTCAAAAAAATATGAAGTGGCAACAGCATTTCGAGACTGGCTTCTTACAGCTACAGAGCCACAAAAAATTGCGTTAGAGCAAAATACCGGTTATATTTTTTTACTGACAAATGGATTGCAAGGAAATCATATTAAAAATCCAGAAAAATTATGGCTTAATACAAAATATTATTTACCTTCACAGCAGGAAATTTTAGTTAATAAATGGCTGCAATCTGCACGGTTTGCAACCAAGTGACGGAGGAATACAAGGTGAAGATAGGATTAGTCAGCTTAGGATGCCCTAAGAATCTTGTGGATTCTGAAACCATGCTGGGCTTAATAAATGAACAGAAGATGACGATTACGAATGACCCGGCTGAGGCAGATCTCATTATAGTTAACACTTGTGGCTTTATTGAATCTGCAAAAGAGGAATCTATAAATACGATTCTGCAAATGGGTGCTTATAAGACCGAAGGAAATTGTAAGCATTTGATTATTACTGGTTGCTTGGGGCAACGCTATGCGGAAGAACTTTTGGAGAGTATTCCCGAGGCCGATGCAGTTATAGGGACGAAATGCTATGAAGATATTGCCTATGTTATTAATCGCGTACTTGGTGGCGAACGGTTTATAATGTTAGAATCGCCGCAAAAACTTCTTGCCACCGCACCTCGTATTTTAACGACACCCAATTATATGGCCTATCTTAAAATAGCTGAAGGTTGTGACAATTGTTGTTCTTACTGCATTATACCCAAATTACGTGGGCCTTATATCAGCAGGCCTCTTGAACAAATTGTCAACGAAGCAAAGGAACTTGTTGCAAATGGAGTTAAAGAGCTGATTGTTGTTGCACAGGATACTACAAGATATGGCGAAGATCTTTATGGTGAGCTAAAACTTCCAGAATTATTGAATGAGTTAAATCAACTTGAAAATCTGAACTGGATAAGAGTTATGTACTGTTATCCAAACAATTTTACTGATGAATTAATTGATGCTTTTGCAAAACTGGATAAGGTCTGTAAATATGTTGATTTACCTCTTCAACATGCTAGTGACCGC
The DNA here is from genome assembly GCA_964450295.1 of uncultured Phascolarctobacterium sp. Taxonomy (GTDB): domain Bacteria; phylum Bacillota; class Negativicutes; order Acidaminococcales; family Acidaminococcaceae; genus Phascolarctobacterium. Next base: position 4,666 of record CAYVGQ010000111.1, read on the forward strand.
CTTCTTACCAGCATGAACCGTTATGATACTAAATCTGAAGTAAAAACACTATTAAATAAACTACGTCAGCGTATCCCGGGAATAGCAATCCGTACTACTTTTATCGTAGGTTTTCCTGGTGAAACAGAAGCCGATTTTGAAGAATTAAAGGAATTTGTTGCAGAGCAGCATTTTGATAATGCCGGTGTTTTTACATATTCTCAAGAAGAGGGAACCGTTGCTGCAAGAATGCCGGAGCAAATAACCGAAAATGTCAAAGAAGAAAGATATCACGAATTGATGTCTTTGCAGGCACAAATTTCTGAAAAAATGCACCAAAAACTGGAAGAAACATTTTTAGAAGTGCTTATTGAAGGACGAGATGAAGAT
>CAYVGQ010000112.1:0-4995 GCA_964450295.1 uncultured Phascolarctobacterium sp.
AAATTATACTCTCTGGCAAAGCCTGCTGAACGCCTTCAGTACCGCTGTCGGCTATACGCTGGCCTTAGTGCTGTTTTCCTGTATTCGCGAACGCTTGGAAGACAGCGACGCCCCTGAATGTATGAAAAACCTGCCCATCGCCCTAATTACAGCCGGTTGTATGTCAATCGCTATCATGGGCTTTGCCGGTATCCATTAAAAGGAGAACACCATGTGGAAATCTGTTGCTTTAGTAGCAGGCTTAGGCGGTATGTTCGGCGGCATTCTTGCTGTCGCAGGCCGTAAGCTGGCTGTTCACGTTGATCCTCGCATCGATGAGATCACTAATCTTCTGCCCGGTGCCAACTGCGGTGCCTGTGGCTATCCCGGTTGCGGAGGTCTGGCCGAAGCTATCGTTGCCGGTCGCGACGGTGTTTCGCCATGTATCGCTTGCTCCCCCGATTCTAAAAAGAAAATCGCCAATATCATGGGTTTTAAGGGAGAAATTCCGTTGTCACCCGATCTGCGCAAAGTAGCGCGCCTTGCTTGTAACGGTTGCAAAGAAAACGCACCCAAACTTTATAATTACTCCGGCATCAAAGACTGCCACCTCGTCGCTAAATATTACGGCGGACCCGGCAAATGCAATTTTGGTTGTCTGGGCTTTGGCTCTTGTGTCAAGATGTGCCCCTTCCATGCCATTTCCATGGGTACTAACGGACTACCCGTCATTGACTACGCTAAATGTACAGGTTGCGGCATCTGCGTACGTCAATGTCCGCAGATGGTATTATATCTAAGCAGCGCCGGCACGACGATTCATTTGAAATGTAATAACCGTGATAAAGGCAAAGCCGCCATGGTCGATTGCAGTGTTTCCTGCATCAGCTGCGGTATGTGTGTTAAAGTTTGTCCCGTGCAGGCCATTACCCTGCGTGAAGATGCCAACGGCAGTCTGCCCGTTATCGACCACAGTAAATGTATCGAATGCGGGTTGTGTGTGCAGAAATGTCCGCGACACTGCCTGCACAAAATTCCTCCAATTACCGACGAGCATGAATACGGCACCGTCGCCACCGGACAAAAAAGTGGCTGTAGCGCTTGCCCCCTCGGCGACAGCTGTGGTAGTAAACAATGAATGCAAAGATAAAAAAACTCTTGCCGGTAGCTTTGCTTGGTCTAACACTGGCCTGCACCGGCGGCTGTGCTTCTAAAAATCCCGTTAAGGTCACCGACACTCGTTTTGCCATGGATACCTTTATCAAAATAGACGCCTACAGCGCAGAACCGGGTGCCGCTCGCCTAGCCATCGATGACGCTATGCAAACCTTTCAGTCCATAGCCATCGTTACTGATCGTTTTAACGATGGCGGTGCCGGCTCACTTTTTTACGCTAACCAGAATGCTACTGCAGGGCCGGTCAAGCTAACAGCCTCGCTCGCACAATTGCTGGCCTTTCTCGAACATAAACAGGACTCACAACTGGATATTTCCATTGCTCCCGTTGTCGACGTTTGGCAGCTTGCACGCAGCAAAACCGTCCTGCCAACACAAACAGAATTAGATTCCGCCCTCAGCCATGTCGGCAAACAGAAATATTCTTTTGACGAAAGTACCAAAATGCTCAGTTTCAATGACCCTCAAACCAAATTGGATCTGGGCTCCGTTGCCAAAGGTTATGCTGTAGACGCAGCCGCGGCAACCATCATGAAACACCGTGAAGTTACTTGTGCACTCATCAACGCCGGCGGCAATATTAGGGCTGTCGGCAACAAACCGGGCAATACTCCCTGGCGCGTAGCTATTCAACACCCACGCGATCCGGAAGCTTTTTTAGGCACAGTAATGCTAACAGACGGTCAAGCTGCCGCGACCTCCGGCGATTATCAACGTTATTACGAACTTGACGGCATACGCTATCATCACCTTCTGGACGTTGCTACCGGACAGCCCTCACGCTTGCATCAATCTGTTACTGTCATTGCAGCTTCGGCTTTGGATGCCGATTATAATTCTACACTGTTCTTTTTGTTGCCGACACAGGCAATTAAAGCACGTCTTGCCGCCGACCCAAAGCTTGCAGCAGTTGTTGTCGAGAATGACGGCAAAGTTTTTGTCAGCGCCAATCTGCAAAAAACCTGGCAGCCGACTACAAAGGCCTAGCTATGCGACGCAATGATTATCTGCTCTGCTTAGCCATAGCTTTGTTGGCCGCCTACAGCTACTGGTATTTTGTTGCGAACCGCCCTGCTTCTGCTTACATACGGATAACCAAACACAATGAGCTTATCCTTGAGCAACCTTTGGCTGATTTCCCCAATGCCTATACTCTAACTACGGAGCATGGCAGCATGCAACTAAAAAAAACAACGGCCGGCCTTGCCGTAACCGCAGCGCCCTGCCCCGACAAACTCTGCGTTAAAAAAGGAACTATTAGTCGCGGTTCTATCGTCTGCGTTCCCGAAGGCGTCATCATCGAACTGATTTCAGATCAGGAAGGAGCCCCTGATGCACTCCTCCACTAAAACTCCTGTCAAAACCTATCTTTTGCTGTCGCTTTTAGCGGCACTGGCAGTGTTACTGCGCCTAGGCGAAAATTTGCTGCCACTGTCCGCACAACTGGGCGGCGCAAGGCCGGGACTGGCCAACGCCATTACAATCTTCTGTTTGTATAAGTTCGGTCTGCGTTTGACCGGACTTTTTTTGGCTGTCCGGATTCTGCTGGTAGGACTCCTGAGCACCGGTCTCTTGACGCCGGGATTTTTAATCGGTTTGGGAGGCACGCTTCTAAGTCTGCTCCTTATGGAACTTGGTCGGCGCAGCGGCGCCTTTTCTCCATATGGTATCGGTATTTTAGGCGCGGCAGCACATAACACCGGTCAAATATTTATAGCGACATTTCTGTTACAAAGTACCGCTTTACTCGCCTTGCTCCCCTTACTACTGCTATTGTCGTTGCCTTTCGGCCTGCTGACAGGAGCAATCGCCGCCAAGACACTCTCCCTATGTCGCCATTATCTACAGTAATTTCATTCTTCCTTCCCTTTTACAAAATTCCGACTTAAGATATAATAAAACTTGAAATCAGTTAACGAAAGAAGTTTTTTATGAAAAAACTATTGTTTTTTATATCAACATTATGCCTAATGCTATTTGCAGCCGGTTGCAGTAACCCTGCCGCCGCACCGCCGACCCTCATCGGCAGCGCTACCGTGAGCATACCGGTTTATAAAATAACAGCACCTGTTGCCGGTAAAATTTTGGGACTTATTTTAGAACCCGGCGAACGTATCGGTCAAGAGCAACCCCTCTTTGCTATTGAACAGCCGGAACTTGACGAAGCCGTTGAAAATGCCGCCACAGAAGCTGCTCGTGCGGAGGCCGATGTCAACAATCTGGAAAGTGGCAGCGGTCAGCAGGCTCTGGCAGCAGCCAATTATTCCTTGCAAAGTGCTGCAAGCACCTATCAATCAGCTTTGCAAAACTATCAAAAAATGACTTCGCTTTACGCACAAAATGCTATTGCTCGTATTAAAGTAGAAGAGGCCCGGTCAGCCTTTACCGCTGCAGAAGACAATTTTAAAACCGCCAAAGCACATCTTGAGCGCCTAAACTCTAAAGCCTCTCCTGAAGCAATCGAAGCCCAGAAGAAAGTTGCTGTAGCGGCTCAGCAGCATTACCAAGAACTTCTGCAAAAGCAGCAAACCAGCGAAGCACAAAGTCCTTGCACCGGAACAGTTACCGAAAAACTGTTGCAAAGTGGAGATCTTGCTAAGGCTAACCAGCACATTCTGACTATCCGCGCTACGGAACAGTGCCAAGTCAGTCTAAAAATACCCCAAAATCAAGTTGCTGCCCTCGAAACCGGTCAGCAAATAGCAGCAGAATCAACTACTCTTAAAAAGAGCTTTCCCGGTGTTATTACTGCTATAGAAGACAGTACAGTTACCGTAATGATTGAAAACAAACTGGGTGAGCTGCAAGCAGGTATGGAAGTCAAGATTGCACTCAAAAGATAGTATCCTAATAATAAATTACTTAAAAACCGCTTGGCAAAATTGCTTAAATATGTTATCAATGCCATTTATATGCTATAATAAATATAGATAACCAAAATTTATGTATCAGGAGGCAAATATCATGGCACTTTTAAACAAACTTGGCGAAATAGTTAAATCTGCCGCCGAAAAAACCGAAGAATTAACCAAAACCCTCGGTGAAAAAGCGGAAGCTGCCCTCGAGATCCAGCGCCTGAACTCTCAAGTAAATAAAGAACGCAGCAAAATCAGTGAAACTCATAAAAATATCGGTGAACTTCTGTGGGCTAAATTTGAAGAAGGCGAAGAAATTCCTGAAGAACTTAAAGAACACTGCAGTTCTATCAGCGATGCTTTAGCCAAAATCAATGAACTTAAAATTACAATTGCTAAAATCAAGGCCACTGCTTTTGCGGGCGAAGAACCTAAAACAGCTTGTCCGTCCTGCGGAGCTCAGGTCAATTTAAGCTCCAAATTCTGTGCCGAATGCGGCGAAAAGATGCCTGTGCACGAACCTGAAGTAATTGAAGAAGAGGAAGCCCCACTTACAGAAACGGTTGACGCTACTTCGGCCGAAACTGCAGAAGTCGTTGACGAGCAGACTAACGAAGAACCAAAAGCAGAAGAAAAAAGCGAAACTAACGCTTAAAAAAGATACAAAAATAAACCGGTCCTCAAAGGGCCGGTTTATTTTTATATCAAAAAGCTCAATAAATTTTCATAATTAAATCATATTTTTAATATTTAATTTTCCTAAAAACTACTCTTGAAAAATAATATTCTAAGTGCTATAATACCCAAGGTGAGATGATATTTATTATTAATAATTTTAAAACGCATTTCATATCTTGCTAATAATAGAAATAAAACTTAATAACCAAAGCATACGGGGAATTTGGTGAAAATCCAAAGCTGTACCGCAACTGTATTGTGAATCTTATTACTGCACTCCTTTTGCAAAGGTGTAATAAGATAATGA
>CAYVGQ010000113.1:0-4914 GCA_964450295.1 uncultured Phascolarctobacterium sp.
CGTATGTTTTAGAAACCGGCCGCATCGCTTTGGCAGGCACAGCGCAGGAATTAGCCAGTAGCGAAGCTGTACGCAAGGCTTATTTGGGTGGCTGATGCCGGAAAAGGAGCGTGTTTGCAATGTTAGTTAAAGATTTTATGACCCCTAACGTATTAACTATTTCGGAAGACAAAAGCATGCTGGAAGCGCGTGAATTGATGAAGAGCAGCGATTTTCGCCGTATTCCTGTAGTAGATGACATTAAAAGAGTTATGGGTATTATTACTGACGGCGACGTAGGACGTACTTCTCCTTCTGACGCCAGTACTCTATCCCGTTATGAAGCCAACTATCTGCTGTCCCGACTGAAAGTTCGTGATGTTATGACTCGCGATGTAATCACTGTACGCGATGACACCGTAATTGAAGATGTAGCTTACATCCTATATAAGCATAAAATTAGTGCATTGCCTGTCATAGACGAGGATAATAAGCTGTGCGGCATTATCACCGATAGCGATATTTTTAGAGCGTTTGTTACGATTATGGGTATTGCGAAAACCTGTACTCGTATTACTATCGATGTTACCGATAAAGTTGGCGTTATCGCCGATATCGGCGGCATGTTCCGCGATTTGGGCATTAATATTATCAGCGTTGTTACTAAGCGCAACGACGCCGATACTACCGAGCTGACAATTCGTGCCGACCTTTCTCAGCACGGCATGGATATTGTCGAGCAGATCCGCGAGGCCGGTTATATAGTGACCGATATCAGTACGGTCAAAGGCATCGAATAAATTATGCTTGATATTAAGTTCAATGTTGGTGATGTAGTGCGCATGAAAAAAGCGCATCCCTGTGGTTCTTTCGAGTGGGAAATAACCCGTACGGGTATGGATTTTGGACTGAAATGCAAAGGTTGTGGTCATTTTGTAATGATTGCTCGTCCTAAATTTATTAAGTCTGTAAAAGCTTTAGTAACGGCATCTGAACCTCAGTAAGAGAAAGTATTTTAAAAAATAAAAATAGGTATAAAGCCGCTGTTTCATTAGAAACAGCGGCTTTATACCTATTAAGAGAGCATTGCATTCGGTTATTCCAGCCTGCTTTTAAAAGTCCAGCCGGCAATACTTAGCGTCAAGATAGCAATCAAAGTAAGTGGTATGAGGTTCAGTAGAACATAAAGAGTATCCATATTTTTTAGTAGAATACCTTTAGCAAGGACTAAAAAGAAACGTAGTGGATTTAGATAGGTAAGATATTGCAAAACAACCGGCATATTATCTATGGGAGAAACAAAGCCGGATAATAATGTGGCCGGCATTTGAAAAGTAAAAACTCCTAAAATAGCCTGCTGCTGCGTTTTGCAGAGTGAGGAAATAAATAGTCCTACGCCGGTTAGGGCTAAAATAGCCATAAAATCTGCTACCAGAAAGAGGAAAAGCGAACCGTAGAAAGGAAAATCAAAAAACTGGATGGACATAGCCAACATTACCATTGTCAAAATCCAGGCCAAAAACTGTGCCGGGACGGCTTTGCCGATCAATATTTCAGCAGAGGACAAAGGACTGACGATAAGCTGCTCAAAGGTACCAATTTCCTTTTCACGTGCCACTGACAGAGAGGTCAATAAAAGCGTTGTGACCATGGACAGCATCGCTATCATGGAAACAAGCGAATAGTATTTGTAATCTAGATTGGTATTGAACCAATTGCGGGTAACAATCTCGACCGGCGCAGTAGTAGAGGCAAGGGTTTGTGTATAGTTTTGAATGATTTGTGTGGCATAATTAGCAATAATTGCGGCTGAATTAGTTTGGCGCCCATCGGTAATTAGCTGCAGGGAAGCGCCCGTCTTATTTTTGATGGCGGTCATAAAGTCAGGCGGTATTTCCATGGCAATGGCGGCTTCTTGTAGATCCATGCCGTCGATTAGCTCTTGGGGGTTATCGATAACCTTCACAGATTGGAACCAGGGAGAATTTTTAAAATGACTGATTAGCTCGCGGGAATAAGAGCTGCGACTGTGATCCAAAACAAGCATATCAATATTTTTTACTTCCAGGGTAACAGCGTTGGTGAAGATAATCAGTTGAATCAACGGTACTACTGTTATAAGAGCTCTACTACGCGGATCTTTCCAAATAGCTTTAAATTCTTTGATGATTAAAGTCAGTAAGCGTGCTATCATTTTTCTAACCTCGCCCATGTATTTTGATAGACCAAAAATAACAGCACCAAACATAGAATGCTCAGAAAAGCCGTGTTAAGCAAGACGATCTGGCCAATGGTGCCGGCTAAAAATTCACTCTCAATAAAAGAAACAAAGTAGCGTTGTGGCAGTACAGCTGTTAGATAGCGAAAAATAGGGGGCATGGAGGCAATAGGAAACATTAGCCCTGACAGTAGCAGCGCCGGTAGAAAACCCATCATTAAAGAAACTTGGCTGGCTAAAAATTGATTTTTAAAAATACTGGAAATTAATAGACCAATCCCCATGCAGGTTAGTAGGAATAAACCTCCCACCATAAACAGGATTAAATAGGAACCGCGGAAAGGGATGTCAAAAATGGTTACACATAAAAAGATGTTGGAGCACATAGAGCACATGCCCAGAAAAAAGTAAGAAAAATATTTACCGAGGACAAAATGCCAGCGTGTTAGACGAGTGCTTAATAATCCTTCCATCGTGCCGCGTTCCCATTCACGGGCAACGACAAGAGCGGTTAGCAGCAGACCAACCAGGCTCAGCGTTATGGCCAGCGAACCGGGAACAATGAAGGCATGACTGTCCATTTCCGCATTGTACCAGACTCTAAGCTGAGGGTTAATTAAATTGATTTGTTGTTTGCTGTAAGGCGTTGTTGCCAACCATTGAGCAACAATACCGCCGGCATAGCTTTGTACATAGTTAGCGCTATTGGTTTCGCTGCCGTCTGTAATAACTAGAACCTGAGCTTTACGCCCACTCTTTAGGTTGTCGGTAAAATCGCTGGGAATAATCACTGCACCATGTATTTGGGAATTGACGATATCACTGTACATTGCTTCTTTATCATCGTAAATTTTTGTGTTGATATACTTGCTGTTACCAAAGGATTTTGCCAGCGAGGTGACATAGGGATTAGCATCATCAAGCTTTAGTCCCATCCTAATCGTCACTGAATCCATATTGATGCCGTACATGTAAATCAGTGACAGCAATGTGGGCAGAATAAAAGCAATCAGAATACTGCTGGGATCTCGGATGATTTGTAAAAATTCTTTTTTGATAAAGGCAAATAGAATTCTCATACGGAACCGCTTTCTGCATCTTTGCGTTTAATCAGGGTAATAAAAGCATCTTCCATTGTTGTGGCATCAGCCTGCGCTTTTATCGCCGTCGGCGTACCGATAGCGATAGTTTCTCCCTTATAAAACAAACTGATATTATCGCAGTATTCTGCTTCGTCCATAAAATGAGTCGTTATTAAAATCGTAATACCTTTTTGCGCCAGTGCCCTTAAATGGCACCAAAATTCCTTGCGCGTAATTACATCGACGCCGGAGGTAGCCTCGTCCAGGAATAAAATCGGTGGATTATGAATTAGAGCACAGGCCAGTGAAAGACGCTGTTTAATGCCCAGCGGCAGATTTTCGGAGAACTGTTCAAAATATGGAGCTAAGCCGAAAGGAGTGGCAATACCATCGACACGAGTTTTGACCTCGCGCAGAGGAATCCCATAAATGCCGGCAAAAAACTCTAGATTTTCGCGCACCGTCATATTGCCATATAAAGAAAATTTCTGCGCCATATAACCCAGGTAAGATCGAGCCAGAGTAGGATTTTTTTTGATATCAACGCCCATGATTCTTGCTGTGCCGCGAGTAGGCTTAGCCAGACCGCACATCATTTTGAAAGAAGTTGATTTGCCGGCACCATTAGGGCCAAGCAATCCAAAAATTTCGCCCTTTTTAATATGAAAGGTATTGTCTTTAACGGCCGCAAAATCGCCGTACATTTTTACAAGATCCAGTGCTTCAACAGGATATTCGAGATCACTTTCTGTATAAATATATTGCTCGGCTATTTCGGAAACGTTTTCTTCATAGCCGCCCATTAATTTGATAACTTCACTTTCAAAATCGGCTGGAGTTGAAGCCAGCTTTTCAGGTGAGCCATGATAAATAACTTTGCCTTTATCCATGACGATAGTATTATCAAAGCTGTTTGCTTCGTCTAAATAAGCAGTGGACCAGACTACAGTAGTTGTAGGTGTGAGCGTAGCTCTTACCAGACGCATTAGGTCTCGACGGGAAATGGGGTCTACGCCTACGGAGGGTTCATCTAAAACCAAAAATTCGGGATCGCCAAGTAAAGCACAGGCCAAGCCCAATTTTTGTTTCATGCCGCCGGACAGCTTGCCCGCCAGTCGATTCTGAAAGAGCTGGAGGCCGGTAAAGTCTAAAAGTTTACTGAATTCCTTAGCGACGTCTTTTAAATCGGCATAGAATTCCAGATTTTCGCGGACAGTTAGGTCTTCGTATAAACCAAATTTTTGCGGCATATAGCCGATTTTTGCGGTGAGCAGCTTTTTTTCTGCCGCCGGATTCAAATCTAATGTTGCTACAGTACCGGTATCAGCTTTTAAAAGACCGATGATGATACGCAGCAGTGTAGTTTTGCCGGAAGCATCGGCACCTACGATACCGGTCATCTGGCCCATGGGTATAGTAAGACTTAAATTATCAAGTGCCGTAGTTTTACCAAATTTTTTAGTGATATTTTTGATTACTACCGTATCCATTTTACTTACCACGGTTATCGGCCTGCTCAAGCGTGACTGTTGTAGGCATACCCTGCCGCAGAAATTTGTCGGGGTTATCAACGTAAACGCGGATTTTATAAACAAGATCCGTACGCAAATCGGTTGTTTGTACAGTTTTAGGAGT
>CAYVGQ010000114.1:0-4911 GCA_964450295.1 uncultured Phascolarctobacterium sp.
GAAACTTATTGTGGGCTTGGGAAATATCGGCAAAGAATACGAAGGGACTAGGCATAACATCGGCTTTATGGTAGTTGATGAACTGGCGCGTCGCTGGGGTGTGACTAATTGGAAAAATGATCGTAATGCTTTGTGTGGAGAATATCGTAACCCTGAGAAAATTTTATTGTTGAAACCAACGACTTATATGAATTTAAGCGGTATTGCTGTGGGAGCATACGCCAACTTTTTTAATGTTGATTCGGAAGATATCGCTGTTATTCAAGATGACCTTGATTTGCCGTTGGGGCAGGTACGGGTACGTCGCAAGGGTAGTGCCGGGGGGCATAATGGTATTAAATCATTGCAAGAACATTTGGGAACGGGTGTGTTTCCGCGTTTTAAAATAGGGATTGGTCATCCTGAACATAATAATAAAGCTGTTATCAAGCATGTGCTGCAGCGTTTTAATGCTGAAGAACGGGAACTGGTAACGGAAGCTGTAGGGAAGCTGGCGGATGCTTTAGAATTGTGGCTAAAAGGCAATATGGATGATGTTATGCAGTTATATAATAAAAAACCACTTAAAGAAAAAGTGCAACAAACAGAAGCAAGCCCCAAATAATAAAAAACCGACCTCCAATTGTTAGATTTTTAGGTCTAACTTTTGAAGGTCGGTTCAGTTCATTATGCATCGGTTTTTTTATTGTTTCTTTTTTGTTTATAACATTCGTACCGTAGGCGCCCTTCTTCAAAAGCGCGTTTTTCTTGATCGGTTTCTAATGTTAGTTCCGGAACTTTAGTAGGACGCCCCTTTTTATCGAGGGCAATCATTGTGAAGAATGCCGTCAAAGCAGGTTTTGTACCTTCAGTTTCTAAATCTTCAACATCGACAAAGACGACGATTTCCATAGAACTCTTGCCTACATATACAACCTGTGCTGTACAGATGACAAGGTCACCTATGAAAATAGGCAGATGGAATTCTACCTCATCCACTCGGGCTGTAACGACGTTGGTTCGTGAGTAACGGCGCGCTGTTGCATAAGCCGCGGAGTCCATGAGTTTGATTATTTCTCCTCCGTGGATATTGCCAACGACATTTGCCTGGTGTGGCATCATAACCTGACTGATAACAAGCTTGCTTCCGGATGATGTTTTTTGCAATAGTAAGACCTTCCTTTCGAGATATCGGAGCAACTTTTAAAAGCTGCCTGCTGAGTTTGTTTTAGGGTGACATTCGATATTGAAAATGCGACCGGTATAATATGTTTATTTTACTGTTTGTATCGATTATTATACCTTGCCTGCACTTTCTGTGCAAGCAAATAAAATTCCTGGAAATAGTCTTGCATAGCTGCGAGATTCTCATTGTAATATTTTATTGGCGTTAAAATCTTTTTGTGTTAAGATTATAAATAGTAATAAAGATAAATAGGGAGTTGGACTGTAAATGTCAAAAAAAAATGGTTTAACTATGTGCATACCGCTGGTTGCTGTTGTTGTAGTATCCTTGGCGCTCATTCTGGGTGGTTGCGGCGTCAATAACAGTACTTCTGCAGCTTCAGAGTCGCAAGCCGGTTATAATATTGTTGACAGCGAAGGAACAACAGTGCATCTGCCAAAAAAACCGATGCGGATTTTATCACAGTCGCTGACTTTTGACACTATGATTTTGGGCATCGTACCGCCGGAAAGAGTGATTGCCTGTAATATTCTGGGTGGGGACCAAGATTCCTCCTTTATTGTTGAAGAAACCAAAGGTATTGCAACTAAATTAAAATCATTTACATTGATTTCTACGGATCTGGTTTTACAACTGAAACCTGATATCATTATTTTGCCCAATACAGCCAAGCCGGAAATGGTTGCGACTTTTCGTGATCTGGGATACCCGGTGCTGATCTGTAAAAGCCCCACCAATATTGAAGAGGTTAAAGAAGATATAACCATGATAGCCGGAGCTCTGCAGGAAGAAGCTGCCGGTGCTGAAGTAATTGCGAAAATGGACAGGCAGTTGCAGGAGATAGAATCCGTGCTGGCACAACAAACAGGCAAACCGCCGGTAGGACTGCTTGTTTCTCAAATGACCAGCTACGGTGGTAAAAACAGTATGTTTGATGTGCTCTGTACTAAAGCCCGCGTTACTAATGGTATCGCCATGGTGGGACTGAACAACGGTGAAAAACTTACTAAAGAACTGGTCGTGAAAGCAGACCCGGATTTTTTTATTGTCTCTGCGCCAAAAAAAGACGATCGTTACGGCAGTCAGAAATTTAAAGATGAATTTTTGCATGATCCTGCCTACAAAGGTATGAAGGGCCTGCAAAATATCGTTGCGATACCTAACCGCTATCTGTACACCAATTCACAAAATTGTGTATATGCCATTAAAGGCATTGCCAATTATGCCTACGGCAGTATATTTGATTTAAGTAAGGAAGAATTAATTAAAGGTTATTGATTTGATGTATTAAGGGAAATTTACGGTGTTAGACAGTCGTCGGATAAAAAAACGGGCCTGCCGGTGTGCGGAGTAATAATGCTATGTGCTAAAGCAAAATTTCTTAAATTAGTCTTGCATAGCTAGGAGTACTATGGTATAATTTGTAATCATTAATGTAGGATTATGATGCAAAGTCATGTAATAGCTAGATAGTAAAGTGAGGTGCAATTAGAATGAAACAAAACATCCATCCGAAATATGGTGAAGCTAAAGTAACCTGCGCATGTGGCAATTCTTTTATGAGTGGCAGCGTTAATCCGGATTTGCGTGTTGACGTTTGCTCAAAATGTCATCCGTTTTTCACCGGTCAACAGCGTAACTTAACAGCTCGTGGCCGTATTGAAAAATTCAATAAACGCTACAATGTAGAAGGAAAATAATTTCACCCACAGCAGAGCGAAAGCTCTGCTGTGTTTATATCCGAAACTTTTAGGGAGAAGATTATGGAAAAGAAACCTAATGTTGGCGGACAAGCTGTCATTGAAGGCGTAATGATGCGAGGAAAGGATAAGATTGCTGTTGCCGTAAGGCAGCCGGATGGCGAAATCTCTATTGATGTGGGTTTGGCGAACAGCATTACTGATAAGTATCCTTTTTTGAAAAAACCGCTTTTGCGTGGCGTTGTCGCGTTATGTGAATCGTTGTACCACGGGATGAAGGCCTTAGCTTATTCTGCGCAGGTTTCCGGCGAGGACGACGAACAGTTGGACAGTAAAGAAATGGCGCTGACGATTGCTTTCTCAGTTGTTTTGGCCATAGTTTTATTTATTATTATTCCTACTTGGTCGATGCGTTTTTTACATGCATGGACTACAGACCCAATGATGTTGAACTTAGCCGAGGGTGTTTTAAGAATGCTTATTTTCCTCGGATATATAGCTGCGATTTCTTCGATGAAGGATATCCAAAGGGTGTTCCAATATCATGGTGCGGAGCATAAAACAATTTATACTTATGAAGCGGGCTTACCGCTTGAAGTAAAAAACGTGCGGCAGTTCAGCACGCTACATCCGCGTTGCGGGACAAATTTTCTGATGATCGTGATGCTTATCAGTATGTTTGTGTTCACCTTTTTAGGTTGGCCTAACCTGCTGGAACGAATTTTGTCGCGTATTATTTTGATGCCTGTTATTGCCGGTGTCAGTTATGAACTAATTCGTTACGCCGGCTCGCATACTGATTTGGTTTGGGTAAGAACGGCTATTTTTCCTGGGTTGTGCTTGCAGAAATTGACAACTCGTGAACCGGATGATTCGCAGATCGAGGTGGCGATTGCTTCACTAAAAGCGGTTTTGCCGCCGGAAGAATTGATGCAAGAACCGTCTATAGGAGAAGAAAATGCTGGATAAATTACAAGCAATTGAGGATAAATACCTGGATCTGGAAGCAAAAATCAGTGATCCTGATGTAATTGCTGATCAAACCCAGTGGCAAAAATGCACTAAAGCGCATGCCAAGCTAACGGATGTAGTGACAGTTTTTCGCGAGTATCGGGACCTGGTAAAAGCCAAAACCGACGCCGAGGAGATTATCGCGTCCGGTGACGATAAGGAACTGGCGGAATTGGCGTACGAAGAAATAAAAGAGCTTAAACCGCAGTTGACAGAATACGAACAGCGTCTGACAATTTTATTGCTTCCTTCCGATCCTAATGATGACAAAGATGTCATTGTAGAAATTCGTGGCGGTGCAGGTGGTGACGAGGCTGCTTTATTTGCCGGTGTATTGTTTCGTATGTACAATCGGTATGCGGAAGCACGAAACTGGCGTGTGGAAATGCTGGATGCAAACCCCACAGAGCTGGGAGGGTTTAAAGAGATAGTTTTTCAGATTAGCGGTGACGGTGTTTATGGACGCATGAAGTTTGAAAGCGGCGTACATCGTGTACAGCGCGTACCGGAAACGGAGTCGCAGGGACGCGTACATACATCAACGGTAACGGTAGCTGTACTTCCGGAGGCTGAAGAGCTTGACGTAGAGATAAATCCGTCCGATTTGCGTGTTGATACTTATCGGGCCGGTGGTGCCGGTGGTCAGTATGTCAATAAAACTGAGTCGGCAGTACGTATTACGCATTTGCCTACGGGTATTGTTGCACAGTGCCAGGATGAAAAGTCACAATTGAAAAATCGTGAGAAATGTATGCGAGTGCTGCGAGCCAGGCTTCTTGAAAAGGTAGAGGAAGAACAAAGAGCTGCTACGGCGCAGGACCGCAAAAGTCAAGTCGGAAGCGGTGACCGCAGTGAACGTATCCGTACCTATAACTATCCGCAGGGGCGTGTAACCGATCATCGTATCGGCCTAACTTTGCATAAACTTGATGCCTTGCTCAACGGCGAGATGGACGAATTATTGGACACGCTCATTACAGCTAAACAGAGCGAGCAGCTACAGCAGGTGAAATAATGGAAAATAGACCCTTATGG
>CAYVGQ010000115.1:0-4905 GCA_964450295.1 uncultured Phascolarctobacterium sp.
AAATTATTAAAAAAGCTATGGGGCACCTGGGAGTAGAAAAAGACGTGTTTGCCGTTTGGCAGACACGTCTTTTTGTTGTATGAGTTTTATACTTACCGAAAATAAAAAGGTTGGCTGACAAAAAAACTTGCTGGTTTTGGAGAAGCAGGTTTTACCTTGCCAGACGATAGATATTTTCCATATCGGTCGCATTTAAAGTAACAAAACCGCCGATAGTGCGTTGTCCCATAAAGCTGCATTTTTGCGCTAACTCAGTAATTTGCGCATCGGTTAGATCGATATTCATGGCACTAATAGAGGTTGGCATCCCAATCGAGCGGAAGAAATCTTCCATGGCGACTATGCCTTCCAAGGCTGTTTTTTCATCGTTACCAAAGGTGTGGGACACATTGAGCACATTAACTGCCAGTTGGGCAAAACGACTGGGATCGCGTTTGAGCACATAACGAGCCCAGCTACCCCAGATGGCGGCCAAACCGGCGCCGTGAGCCACGTCAAACATACCGCTCAGTTCATGTTCCAGTTGATGTGAGGCCCAGTCCCCTAAGTTGCGGTCGCCTGTAAGATCGTTGTGGGAAAGCGTGCCTGACCACATAATCTCGGCTCGGGCATCGTAGTCGTTTGGGTTCTGCAGAGCAATTTTGGCATTGCGCATCACGTTGCGGAGGAGGGCTTCGGCTATGCCGTCTGTCAGAGCCAGCGATTTAATGCCGGGTTGGGTAAAATAGCGTTCTAATGTGTGGATGATAATATCCGTACAGCCGCTGGCCGTTTGGTAAGCGGGCAAGGTATAGGTAAGTTCAGGATTTAAAACAGAAAATTTGCAGTAGGCGTAGGGGGATTGCAGAGCCCGTTTCAGCCAGCCTTTTTCGTTGGTGATGACAGAGGCGCTACTCATTTCACTGCCTGCGGCGGCAATAGTGAGTACGGCACCGATGGGAGCACAGGCTTGTGGCTTTTTGCCACTGTAATAGTCCCAAACGTCACCGGGGTTAGTAAGGCCGTAACCAATCGCTTTAGCGCTGTCGATAACGCTGCCGCCGCCGACGGCAAGAATAAAATCAACCTGCTGTTGTCGGCAGAGCTCGATGCCTTCATATACTTTGCTTAAACGCGGATTGGGAACTACGCCGCCCAAGGTGATCCAGTCCAAACCGGCTTCCTTAAGGGATTGGCAAATACGCTCCAGTAGACCGGATTTCTGGGCACTGCTACCTCCAAAATGCACTAAAACCTTGGTTGCGCCTTGTTTTTTGCACAGTTTTCCTACCTGAATTTCCGTGTTTTTGCCGAATAGGATCTGCGTTGGGGCGTAATATTTAAATTGTTCCATAATAACAACTCCTTTATGGCGGCAGAAAGCCGCAAGTACTCTTTTGTTTATCGTATCGCAAAATGCGACATTTGTAAAATATCGAAAGCGACAAAAATATCGATTATAACAATAGTTTGTGATTTCTTGGTGAATTATTTGTGCGATGGCAAGGTTTTTACAGAGCAGTGTCGAAAGAAAATTTTAAATAAACTGTTGTAATAACGAGGAGGTAATATTATGCAAGGAAAGAAATGGATCGCTGCCGCATTGGTCTGTGGCTTTTTATTGGGACAGGGAACGGCCCCCGCACAGGCCGGCATTTTTGGAACTGTAGTCAAGGGCGGCGCCGTGTCGCTATTGGTCAGCCAGTTTGCCGATCAACTGAATAGCGCTATCAATACTTTAACGGCTAAATATCCTATCTCCAGTGATTATTCTACTAAGGTCGTACCTATCATTACCGTCGGCGATGGCAGTTATGCCGGTGCAGCCCAGGTTTCCGGACCTAAGGAGCAGGTCGATAAATGCGAAGCTGCTTTACAACTGGAGAGTTCTTTCTTCAAAAGCTTCCGCGCCAAGGCCTTGATTCCGGTGGATAAAGTGGCAATCAGCGGTATCAATCGTGTACAGGGCGTCGGTGTTTCGGCACAAATCGACGTAAAAATCTAGTTATAATAAATAACAAAATCTCGCAGGTTGTTTAGATGCCCTGCGATATTTTGTTATTTATGCTGTTGTTTACGTTCTTTGCGTTTGGCATGTTTTTCTGCTTGTGCTTTTTTATCGGCAGCATTTTTTTTGTAGTCTTGATAAAAAAAGTACAGACAGGAAGGTACACCTACGGCAAAAAAGCCAATCCAGCGGTTGCCTAAAAAATATTCCGTCGCCATACCGGCAGCGAAGGTTGCTAAAACTACATAAAGCATGGGTTGGGCTCCTTTTTATAAAAGATTTAAGCTTGCAGGATCAAGGACGATATTCTGTTTGGGCACCTTTTGCCAATCAAACAGAGGCAGAAGTTCGCAGGCTTTTAGTGGTTCCGGTTTCGGCAGTAGCCCTGCCAGCGAGGCAAGAAGGCCGATGAGAGGTTCGGGGTTAGTAAATTTGCTGCGTAGGCAGCCTAAGTCAAGGTCGCAGTCACGTTTAGAAAGGCGTCTGCCATCGGGAGCGGTGAGCAGCGGCAAGTGATAAAAAGTCGGCGGGGTAAAGCCCAGTAAACGGTACAGATATAACTGCAGCGGCGAGGAACTGAGCAAATCAGCGCCGCGTACGACTTCGGTGATTCCCATCAGGGCATCGTCAATGACTACGGCGAGTTGATAGGCGTAGACTCCGTCACTACGGCGCAGAATGATATCACCGCATTCAGAGGCTAGATTTTGGGAATAAGAGCCATAATGCGCATCTGTAAAGCTGATAGTCTCGCTAGGCATAATTAGTCGCTGCGACGGTCGGCGTTTAGTAGCTTGTTCCAGTCGTTGTTGCGCTGTAAGTCTGCGGCAGGTTCCGGGATACAGTACGCGTCCTTCACTCAGATGCGGGGCTTGTGCGGCGTGTAGCTCAGATCTGTTGCAGAAACAAGGATAAGTAAGACCTCGCCGCTCTAAAATGTTGAAATACCGATCGTAAATAGCGAAACGATTGCTTTGATAATATGGTGCGGCAGTTCCGTCGCGACTGCCACCTGTATCCCAGTCCAGACCCAGCCAGAGCAGGTCGTCTTCTAAAAGGGTGGCATTGCTGTCGGGGCAGCGTTGTTTATCTAAATCTTCAATGCGCAGGGTTATGCTGCCACAAGCTTTTTTTGCTGACAGCCAGGCCAGCAAAGCGCAAAAAACATTGCCGAGGTGCATACGCCCACTGGGTGTGGGGGCAAAGCGCCCGCATACAGTTTGTGCCATAGAACCGCTCCTTTCAGACTTTTGTAATTATTGTAGCATGCTGACAGAAGTAAAAGAAGAGTAATAATGAAATAAAAATATTTATGCGAGATAAAAAGTCGCTCTTTTGTGATATTTTAATAAAATGGCAGGATAAGTTTTGCGGAAAGCGAATTATAATAGCAGTAATAATGGAGAGGTGATACGAATGACCGAAGAACAAGAATTGCAGCCTGTGGATATAGAGTGGGAGGCCGAAAAAATTTGCCGCTGGGGCGCAGCTCGCGCCGGGGTGATTGTTGTTGCTCCTCTTGTCGGTACGATGGCGCTGATGGCTAACGAGGTTTATATGATTATGCGCCTGGGTGAACTGCGCGGTGTCAAGCTTGAAGAGAGTGTTGTTATGGGACTGCTTACTTCACTAGGGGCGACTTTTGTCGGTCAGACTTTAGTAACGCTGATTCCGATTGCGATGCTACAGGTACCCGTGGGAATTTCTGTGACCTATGCCGTAGGCAAAGCTGCTAATGCCTGGATTAAGGCCGGGCGTCCGGAGGATATCGCTGTTTTTAAAGAGGTATATGAAGAAGCACGTAAAGAAGGCATGAAACATAGCGAAGATTTTGAAAAAATGGATTGCAAGGATACGCCGCTTGGCGATGAAAGCAAACGTTTTGATATCAAAGAATTAAAAGAGGTGTTGCGTGCAAAATCAGGACAGTTATTTGATAAAGTAGAAAAGCATGCTGACCGTGCTGAAGCGGTGCTGTCGGAAAAAGTTAACGCCGTCAACGAAAAGTTGAGGCCACTGAAGGCTAAGGGTCAAGTATGGTTTTCTGCTCAAAACTGGGACCAGCTCAGTAAAGGCTGGCTGGCGGTTCCCTATGCCGAGATAATCGCATATGTGCATCAAAGTTTAAGCGGCAGTGAGTTTTCGCTGCAGTCGCTGGGTTATGCTGATCCCGATATGCTGCGGCTTGAGGTGCAGCACTCGGTGCATGGCACGGTGGAGTTGTTGCTACGGGTGGAAGAATTTAATGTTGACGGTAAGATGGGTTTTGCCCGCTTGGAGCTGGTTGATTTTACCATAACGGACAATGATTTTGCTCAGTTGGTAGTAGAATTGATGGGCAGTAAGTTGATTATGGGTATCGTCGATCTTTTAATAGACAAGATTGATATCGATGCGAAGCTGGTTACGACACAATATGAACAGGGTAGCATCAGCATTGATTTTACCGAAGCTTTGCGGCAGAGTAAATTGCAGCAGAAAAAAATCTTGGAGCGCTCAATCTTCGATTTGGTGCATATAGTTGGTCTGGAAGCGCAGCCTGAAGGGATACTGGTTAGGGCTAAAACTGAATTTAAATAATTATGGTTGAAGGCGCCGCTGATAACGGAGCCTTCTTTTTTGCCTTTTTTGCTTTTTCGGTGTAGAATATATTTATCTAACTATGTATATGTATATGTAGTTAAGAAGGAGGAAATTGAGTGATTCGTAAAACTTCTGCCATGGTCGAAGCCGGCATTTTGGCCGCTATCGCCATAGTTTTTGCTATTGTTAGTATGTATGTGCCGGTTATCGGCAGTTTTATCAATTTTTTATGGCCTCTGCCAATCGCTATTTGCGGTATGCGCAACGGTTTGCGCTGGAGTGTTATGACTCTGATTGTTGCCGACATTGCGGTAGCCGTGCTCATCAGCCCGCTG
>CAYVGQ010000116.1:0-4875 GCA_964450295.1 uncultured Phascolarctobacterium sp.
TTGTGATGGCTCGTTTATTTGGTACTGATGGCGTTCGTGGCGTTGCTAATATAGAATTAACTCCGGAACTGGCGTTTAAATTAGGGCGTGCAGCGGCGACGTATTTTGGCAGAGAAACTGCCACTCCTAAAATTATTATCGGACGAGATACACGTTTGTCCGGCACGATGCTGGAAGCTGCTTTAGCGGCGGGTATATGTTCTGCCGGCGGTAATGCGCATTTGCTGGGGGTTATTCCTACTCCTGCGGTGTCGTTTTTAACTCCGCAAGTTAAAGCTAATGCCGGTGTTGTTATTTCTGCTTCACATAATCCTTTTGAAGATAACGGAATAAAGTTTTTTTCTAAAACGGGTCATAAACTTCCGGATGCTGTAGAAGATGAAATCGCCGCATTGGTGGCAATGCCTATAGAGTGCAGTAAGAATCCCAGTGGTTCTTCTGTGGGTCAAGTTATAGTTGAGGATGGACTTGATAAGCTCTATATAGACCATGTTGTGGCTTCGGCACCCTGCAAACTGAACGGACTAAAAGTAGTGATGGACTGTTCTAATGGCGCGAATAGTGTCATCGCTCCGGTAATATTACGTTCATTAGGTGCTGAAGTAGTAACGATTTTTAATGAACCAAACGGCATTAATATAAACAACGGCTGCGGTTCCACTCATTTGGAAGCTTTGCAGGAGAAAGTTCTGCAGGTTGGCGCTAATGTGGGTGTAGCAAACGACGGTGATGCAGATCGCTGTCTTGTTGTTGATGAGAACGGAGAAGCACTTGATGGGGATCAGATGATGCTGATTTGCGCACTGGAGCTCATAAAGAAAAAACAGCTAAAAGATAATGTTTTGGTGACCACTGTAATGAGTAATGTCGGCTTGCATCAGGCCATGAAAAAATATAGTGGTTCATGTGTAAAAACGGCTGTCGGTGATCGTTATGTTCTGGAAGAAATGTTGAAAAATGGCTATAATCTTGGTGGGGAGCAATCCGGGCATATAATTTTTTCAAAATATGCAAAAACTGGTGATGGTATTTTAACTGCTGTTCAGCTTTTAGCGGCGATGGTACAAAATAACCAACGTCTTTCAGACTTGGGGGCGCTGATGACTAAATATCCGCAGATTTTGTTGAACGTACATGTATCAGATAAACATGGTTGGGAAGATAAACAGGCTATCAAAGATATTATTAAAAGGTATCAGGATGAACTTGGAGATAACGGGCAAATTTTAGTGCGCGCCTCCGGGACAGAACCTTTGATACGCATCATGGCAGAAGGCCCCCAACAAGAGCGTTTAGAGGAGATTGCCAGCGCTATTGCAGAAGTGGTTAATGCAGAACTTGGTTAAGGTTGGCATCATTGACCTAAGAGTTTAAATATAGTACAATAACAGTGGTTACAAGGACGTGCCGCGTGGGACAAAGCCAAGCCTGCGCGGCATGTTGTGTACTTAGTGTACGATTGTTTCCGTAAGCGCAAGCGCCGCTTGGTGCGGCAGACGAGGGAGAGGGTTATCGATTAGTCAGCGGATACCTCTCGGCTGGCTGCGGGCCGTAAGCAGACTACAAATATCAGTGGCAACACCGAAACAAAATGTCTGTAGCAGAATTGGCAATATATATTTAGGAGGATACAACTATGTGTGGTATCGTTGGTTATATTGGGAATAACCAAGCAGCGCCGTTTTTGCTTGACGGCATGAGTAAGCTGGAGTACCGCGGTTACGATTCCGCGGGTATTGCAGTTTATGAAAAAGGCAAGATTACCGTTGAAAAATGTGTTGGACGCCTGGATTCTCTGCGTCAGAAATTAGAAGGAAGGATGCCTAAAGGCACTATGGGTATCGGGCATACCCGATGGGCTACTCATGGACGTCCGTCCGATCGCAATTCTCATCCTCATACAGATGAAACCGGCAAATTTATTGTTGTACACAACGGTATTATTGAAAATTATCTGACCTTAAAAGAGGACCTGATCGCCCAAGGCCATATATTTGTTTCGGAGACAGATACGGAAGTAGTTGCACATTTAATGGCTGCCTACTATAATGGGGACTTCGAAGAAACAGTCAAAAAAGTTCTAAGAACAATAGAAGGGTCGTATTCTCTGGTATTTATGTGCGCACAAGAACCGGAGAAGATTATTTGTACGAAAAAAGACAACCCTCTGGTAATAGGCTTGGGTGAAGGTGAAAATTTTATCGCTTCTGATATACCGGCGATCATAGCAAAAACTCGTCGAACTTTTATTATGAGCGATGGAGAGATTGCTACCGTTACTAAAGACAGCGTTTGGGTGCAGGACATCAACGGCACTCCAATCAGTAAAAAAGTTTTTGAAGTAAATTGGAATGCTGAGGCTGCCGAAAAGGGCGGTTTTGAGCATTTTATGTTGAAAGAAATTTATGAACAACCTAAATCCATTCGTGATACCATGTCCGGCCGCGTGCCTAAAGATTCGCATGGGATTGAGTTTTCCGAGCTGAACTGGACCGCTGACGAGCTGGCGGGAATTAATAAAATCTTTATCGTTGCTTGCGGTACTGCTTATCACGCAGGTATAGTAGGAAAATACTATTTGGAACAACTGGCGCGTATTCCGGTAGAAGTAGATATTGCAAGTGAGTTTCGTTATCGCAGTCCGCTGGTTGATGGCAACAGTTTGACTATCGTTATCAGTCAATCCGGTGAAACAAGTGACACTCTTGCTGCGTTAAAAGAAGCAAAACGTCTTGGATCGCGCTCCTTAGCGGTGACCAATGTAGTTGGCTCATCTATTGCTCGTGAAGCGGATCAGGTAGTTTATACCTATGCCGGACCGGAGATAGCAGTTGCTTCTACTAAAGCTTATACTACTCAGCTGTTGGTCATGCTCATGCTTTCCATTTATGTAGGTCGCCTGCGCGGCACTCTTGATAGTACTAAAGCTCACCAATTAGTTGAAGGATTGCATGATATTCCTGAGCAGATTCATAAACTTTTGGAAAATGTTGATCAGATCAAAGTGTTTGCTACTCGTTACGGTAGCAGTGAAGATGCGTTCTTCCTTGGACGCAGCCTTGATTATGCAGTTGCCTTAGAAGGAGCTTTAAAACTGAAAGAGATATCTTATATTCATGCAGAAGCCTATGCTGCTGGTGAATTAAAACACGGCACTTTGGCCCTGATTGTAGAGGGTATACCCGTGATAGTTTTGGCAACACAGTCTGATGTTTATGACAAAACAATCAGCAATCTTCAGGAAGTTAAGGCTCGCGAAGCGATGGTTATTGCCATTGCTTTTGAGGGGGATGACAGTATTGCCAAATATGCCGACCATGTGATTTTTATTCCGAAAACAGATAAATATCTGGCACCGTTACTGGCCGTTCTGCCGCTTCAACTGTTGGCCTACTATGCCGCTTTGACGCGTGGCTGTGATGTGGATAAGCCAAGAAACCTTGCTAAATCAGTAACTGTAGAGTAGAAAAATGCCTGCTGAGAAAACAGCAGGCATTTTTTATAGCAAGAGTTATTAGAAGTAATATTTGTAGTTAAAATTCGCATTGATGTGGTATACTTAAAGTATCAATAATTATTATCGCAAAGGAGCAAGATATGAATAATTCTGCTATTTTATTATATAATTTCCAAGATGAAAAACTAAAAATGACAAAAATGGTCTGTATGATGTTGAAAATTCGTTTTAAAGAAATTAACAGAAGTGAATATAATCAGCCGTTAGGAGCACTGTTAGGATTGCCAGACATAAAAAACGAAGTAGAGCCTTATTTTGGCGAGGAACTGTCGGAAGAAATGTTGCTTTTACATGGATTTGATGGTAGCAAATTGCAAAAGTTTTTAACAGCTTTACAACGTGTCGGTGTAGGACGCATAGATTTAAAAGCAATGCTTACAGAAAATAATAAAACTTGGAGCGGCTTAGCGCTCTATGAGGAATTATGTCGTGAACGAGACGAATTTAAGAAAATGGCAGCTGAAAGAGGCAATAAAAATTCAGAAAAATAATTAAAAGAACAACTTGCAGAAGCCAAAGGGCTGTGACTGCAAGTGTTTAGAGATAGCAAAAGGCCTCCCACTTCAAGGCAGAAGGGGAGGCAAAAAGTTGCGCTTATTATCAACGAGAAAGAGAGCCCGGCAATTATACGCCTGTACCGTCGAAACAGGGAATAAAATCTGTAGTAGCGGCTTCATTTTCTTGTACAAAACCATCCTCAATGCCGGAAGCAAAGAGGTATTCTTCAACACATTTGTATTCTTCATCAGTTACAGTTCGGTTTATTTCAGGATATTCCAAGGCTCTGCCACAGGGAACGTATTGATGCATTAGGCTGAAAAGCACTTGTCCGGGTTCAAAGTTTGCCGCGACCCAGTCGATTACTTTAAAGGTATTATCAAGCATACCCGGAAGCAGAAGATGTCTAATGATCACTCCGCTTTGCAGCAAGTTTTCGGAGTTTAACCGATAGGGACCGACCTGTTTGAACATGGCTTTGATTGCGGCAGTAGCCGTAGCAAAATAATTGGGCGCATTACTATATTTTATAGCAGCCAAATTATCGCTGTATTTTAAGTCAGGAAGCCAGATTTGTACTTTATCCTTAAATTTACGTATAGTATCAAGCGTTTCGAACCCGCTGCTATTATAAACAACCGGCACCGATAGCGGTGTATCGAGACTGGCAAGAATCGCTTCAGTAAAATGCGTTGGTGTTACTAAATTTATATTGTGTGCGCCTTTTTCTATCAGCTCCAGATAAATGCGGCGCAGACGTTCAACCGATATTTCCTTGCCTTTGTTCAGACAGCTAATTTCATAATTTTGGCAGAAGACACAGTGGAGATTACAACCGCTAAAAAAAACAGCTCCGGAAC
>CAYVGQ010000117.1:0-4725 GCA_964450295.1 uncultured Phascolarctobacterium sp.
CCATTTTATCTATTTCATCCAGTAAAAAAACCGGATTCATACAACCGCAGGTCTGCATACCGTGAATGATGCGCCCCGGCATCGCCCCAATATAGGTACGACGATGTCCGCGTATTTCTGCTTCATCACGTACGCCGCCCAAAGAAACACGCGTAAATTTGCGGTTCATAGCTCTGGCAACGGAATGAGCCAGTGAAGTTTTGCCTACACCAGGAGGTCCAACCAGACACAAAATGGGTCCTTTGCTTTGTTTTGTTAAAACACGTACCGCCAAATATTCTAAAATACGTTCTTTAACTTTTCCCAGACCATAATGGTCTTTATTTAAAACATCAGCCGCAATATTAAGATCAAAATTATCTTCGGTAAATTTTCCCCAAGGCAAGCTTAGCAGTACCTCGATATAGTTGCGGATGACGGCACTTTCAGCCATCATCGGCGGCATCTTATACAAACGATCCAATTCTTTATCAATTTTTTCAACAACTTCGTCAGGCAGAACCAATTCAGCCATTTGTTTTCTGTATTCGTCAACCTCAGCTTGGCGTTCATCGCCTTCACCAAGTTCTTTGTTAATGGCTTTCATCTGTTCACGCAGATAGTATTCTTTTTGATTTTGTTCTATCTGTTTGCGAACCTGTTGAGAAATATTTTTCTCTAGTCCGACAATCTCCAGTTCCTTGCACAGATATGTATAAAGTTTATTCATCCTGGCTTTAACTTCAACTGCTTCCAGCAACTGCTCTTTTTCTTCAATACTGATAGATAGATATCCGGCAATCATATCTGCCACCCGTCCCGGATCATTTTGATCCTTGAACGTAAGTAGCACTTCGCTATTGACCTTTTTGCTGGCAATGATCCATTGCTCAAAAGTTTCAATCAGCATGCGACGCAATGCTTCTACCTCATTGTCTTCACTAATGACAGAATCAACCGGTAACACATTAGCTTGAAAATAAGTATCAAGCGCCGGAGCTTCTATAATCGATTCTATTTTTGCACGCGATAAACCTTCCACTAAAATTCGCAGAGCTCCGCTAGGCAGTTTCAACAATTGCTTGATTTCGGCGACAACGCCACATTTAAATAAATCTTGCTGACTCGGTTCTGTAGTAACGGCTTCCTTCTGCGACACAAGCACTATTTGCTTATCTGAAATCATAGCAGCCTCTACCGCATGAATGGAACGCTCTCTGCCAACGTCAAGGTTTATAATCATGCCCGGGAACACCAGCATCCCCCTTAATGGAAGCAAAGGCATTAAACGCGGTTTTATTTCCATAAATTCTATTCCTCCTTTGCCTGCAACCACAACTGCGGCAAACGCTATTTTCTTACCTAAATTTACTGCTCAATCTTATTTTAACATAAAAAGGGGAAAAGGCTATGCCCCTTCCCCTTCTTTTTTTAATTGCTTAACTGGCAACCACCATTTTAGGTTCTAAGCGCTCTCTGATCGTCGCTTCCGTAACCACACATTTTATAACGTCAGCACGCGAAGGCACTTCATACATCACATTACGCATTACTTCTTCAATGATAGCGCGCAAGCCACGGGCACCGGCACTGCGTTTCAACGCTTCTTCAGCAATCGCGACCAAGGCACCTTCTTCAAATTCCAGCTCCACATTATCCATAGCAAGGAAATGCTGATATTGTTTAATCAAAGCATTTTTAGGTTCCTGCAGAATCTTAATCAAAGCTTCTTTATCAAGAGAATCTAAAGTTACCACAACCGGCAACCGTCCTGCAAATTCAGGAATCAGTCCAAATTTCATCAAATCTTCCGGCAAAACTTTTTTAAAGATCATATCTGCTTTTGCTTCTTCTTTAGTCTTGATATCAGCGCCAAAGCCAAGATTCTTTTTACCGATACGCGCACTGATAATGTTCTCGAGTCCTGCAAAAGCACCGCCGCAGATAAACAGAATATTAGTAGTATCAATCTGAATAAATTCCTGATGCGGATGCTTACGCCCACCCTGTGGCGGCACGCTGGCGACCGTACCTTCCAAAATCTTCAGCAAAGCTTGCTGCACGCCCTCACCGGATACATCACGGGTAATAGAAGGATTTTCCGATTTACGAGAAATCTTATCGATTTCATCAATGTAAATAATGCCTTTCTGGGCCCGCTCGATATCAAAATCAGCGTTTTGAATCAGTTTAAGCAGAATATTCTCCACATCCTCGCCTACATAACCTGCTTCCGTCAATGCCGTAGCATCAGCGATTGCAAAAGGCACCTGCAGTATCTTTGCCAAAGTCTGCGCCAAAAGGGTTTTGCCGCTTCCTGTCGGTCCCAGCATCAAAATATTGGATTTCTGCAATTCAACATCTTTATCTTTTTCAGCGTTATTCAGTTCATAATTAATGCGTTTGTAATGATTATAAACTGCCACAGCTAAAGTTTTTTTGGCTTCTTCCTGACCTATCACATATTCATCCAAGGTGTTTTTTATTTCCTTAGGTTTCGGCAGTTCACTAACATTGCTCGCGGTAGTATTTGTTGCCTTCAAGTCCTCTGACAGCATTTCGTTGCAGAGTTCAATACATTCGTCGCAGATATAGACGTTATGACCGGCAATCAGCTTGCGAACCTGGCCTTCCCTTTTGCCACAGAAAGAACAAGTAATATTGCTATCGTTCTCTTCGCCAAAGTTCATAGTTTTATCTCCTTAGCCTGTATCATTTTGTTTCTTCGGCAGCTACTTTACGGGTTACAACTTCGTCAATAAGCCCATATTTTTTTGCCTCTTCACTTGTTAAGTAATAGTCACGCTCAGTATCCTGAGAGATTTTCTCTTTGCTCTGACCGGTATGTTTTGCTAAAATACCGTTCATTTCTTCACGAATACGTAAAATCTCACGAGCATGGATCTCAATCTCAGTAGCCTGCCCTTGAGCTCCGCCAAGAGGTTGATGAATCATTACACGAGAATATGGAAGTGCGTAACGTTTTCCTTTCGTACCGGCTGCTAAAAGCACTGACGCCATACTGGCCGCCATACCCATACAGATAGTCGAAACATCGGGCTTAATATATTGCATCGTGTCATAAATAGCCAAACCTGCACTGACGCTGCCGCCAGGGCTATTGATATAAAGATGAATATCTTTATTCGGATCTTCAGATTCAAGGAAAAGCAGCTGGGCAATAACGACATTCGCCATCGCGTCGTCGATAGGACCGGTAACAAAAACGATTCTGTCTTTCAATAAGCGTGAATAAATGTCATACGAGCGCTCTCCCCTACTGGATTGCTCTACAACGATAGGCACATAGTTCATGTCTTACACCCCTTTTCATTAAGGTTATATTTTTGATAAAGTTACATCAGCCGCCAGGTACTATCGACTTGGCGGCCAAATGTAAACTATTTTGCGTTGTCAATAACAGCGTGAGCAGCTTTGCGGCGCAAAATATTTGCCAACAAAAGTCCCATATTACCATTAGATTTGATGATATTTTTTACTTCTTCTAAAGTTGCGCCATGTTGCGCAGCAATTGTGGACAACTCAGCATCAACGTCTTCCATAGAAACCTGGATGTTCTCAGCTTTAGCGATGGCATCCAAAACTAAATCTGTTTTTACGTTTTCAATAGCGCTGGCACGCTGGTTCCCACGAATTTTAGCCATATCCATGCCGGTGTACTGCATATATGTTTCTAAAGTCATTTTGCGACTTTCAAGGCTCATGCGCATTTCATCAACCATTTGACTGATACGGTCTTCGATCATTATCTCCGGAACTTCAAACTTAGCATTGGCAACAGCTGCGTCAACAAGTGCTTTTTCATATTCAACTTTAGCATTGTTTTCAGCATTTTGTTGCATGCGTTCTTTGTACACTGCCTTCAACTCGGCAACAGTTTTTGATTCGCTGTTAGCTGCAACATATTCATCATTCAGTTCCGGCAATTCTTTGCGTTTTACGTCTTGAACATTCACTTTGAAAATAGCTTCTTTGCCGGCGAGTTCTTTAACAAAATATTCTTCAGGGAAGGTGACTTGAACGTCAGTAGAATCACCTTTTTTTAGGCCAATCAACTGATTTTCAAAGCCGGGAATGAACGAGTTGGAACCAACTTCCAACGGATAGCCTTTGCCTTCACCGCCGCTAAACGGTTCGCCATCTACAGTACCGGCAAAGTCAATGATCGCAAAATCACCTTTGGCGATGCTCGTACCTTCTTCAGCAATTACCATTTTTGCATGACGAGCACGCATTTCTTCTAATGCAGCCTCAACATCCGCATCTTCAACGGTTACTTCTTTCTTCTCCACAGACAATTCTTTATATTGTCCCAGTTCAACTTCTGGTTTTAAAGTGACTTTGATGGTTAGTTCCATGTCTTTGTTTTCTTCAAAAACAGAAGCTTCTACCTTAGGATCCGAAACGGGAATAAGGTTTTGCTGATCCAACGCTTTTGTATAGCACTCGTTAGCAACGATTTCAAAAGCTTCCTGTTTAATGGCATCTTTGCCATAATGCATTTCGATGATATTACGAGGGGCTTTTCCTTTACGGAATCCGGGGATATTAACGCTGCCAGCTATTTTGGCAATGGCTTTTTTGAAGCCCTTATTCACATCCTCCGCCGGCAAATTAATTTTGAGAGTTGCTTCGTTCACAACCCTTTCAACAGATACGTTCATTTAAAAATCCTCCCTCAGATTTTATATGTTTTTACAAATTTAACAGCTTGTTCAAGCGCAA
>CAYVGQ010000118.1:0-2191 GCA_964450295.1 uncultured Phascolarctobacterium sp.
GGTAGCACTATTTTACCTAGTCTTTTACCAGATTGACGGTAATATTTTGATGCCGCGAATTATGGG
Source organism: uncultured Phascolarctobacterium sp. (assembly GCA_964450295.1). GTDB lineage: Bacteria > Bacillota > Negativicutes > Acidaminococcales > Acidaminococcaceae > Phascolarctobacterium. Next base: position 67 of record CAYVGQ010000118.1, read on the forward strand.
CAGAAAAATAGACCTGCATCCTGTAGTGCTGATCCTCAGTCTGCTGATCGGTGCCAAGTTATATGGCATTTTAGGAATGTTGTTTGCCGTGCCGGTGGCGGCCGTATACAGAGTGTTGTATAAGGAACTGTGGCATAGCGCGGAAGAACCCCCTTTAGAGAAGGAGACCGACCGATAAGTTAGATAGTGATTATAAATTACAGCTTGCAAAAAGTTTGTCATCCAATTTAACGCGGCCATCGTTGAGAGGGACGCGTTCTTTGGTATTTTGAGCACTGCTGAAAATCAACCTGCTCTATATAATTCTTCTTTTTATCCTGCTTACTGTAGGACTTGGTGTTCTTTTTCGCGAGTATGGTATCATAGACTGAAAAAAATTAGTAAAAGTTTTTAATTTTAATTGAAGAAAAGATGCTTATTGTGGTACAATTATTAAGTATGCTTGTCTTAAATATTACAGCCGGCGCGTAAATGTAGCCTGCTTTTTGCGGATGAGGAGGAATAAATGTGTTGACCACAGCACCGAGAGGCACGAAGGATATCCTGCCGCGCGATGTAGAAGCGTGGCGTTATTTAGAACACACGATGCGCGATATTTGTGCCCAATATGGTTATCAGGAAATAAGAACGCCTGTGTTTGAGCATACCGAACTATTTTTGCGCGGTATCGGCGAGACTACCGACGTTGTTGAAAAAGAAATGTATACATTTATAGATCGTGGAGAGCGTAGCCTAACGCTACGTCCCGAAAATACGGCTTCGGTCGTTAGATCATACGTAGAAAATAAACTGTACGCGGATCCGGCACCGACGAAATTATTCTATATCGGACCTATGTTCCGCTATGATAGACCTCAGGCCGGTAGGTACCGTCAGTTTCATCAGTTTGGTGTGGAAGCGCTGGGTGTTAATGGACCGAATATTGATGCCGAGATCATTCTATTGGCTGTCCAAATTTTGCAGAGCTTAGGGCTAAAAGACCTAAAGCTGAAAATCAATTCTGTCGGTTGCCCTAACTGTCGTCCTCGGCACAGAGAAAAATTGCAGGAATATTTTAGACCGTATCTTAGTGAAATGTGTAATGATTGTCAGTCGCGTTTTGCTCGCAATCCGCTACGACTTTTAGATTGTAAAAATCTTCAGGATCAAGAGCTGGCTCTCCGAGCACCAAGTCTGGAAGAGTGCTTGTGTGAGGAATGTAAAACACATTTTGCAGGGTTGCAAGAGTTGCTTGCTACGGCCTCCGTGGATTATGTTGTTGATCATAATTTGGTGCGCGGTCTTGACTACTATACTAAAACTGCTTTCGAGATCCAATATGCGCCTTTGGGTGCACAAAGCGCTGTTTGCGGCGGTGGTCGTTACGATGGACTGATTGAGGAAATCGGCGGTCCGGTAACACCCGGAATTGGTTTTGCCATGGGAATGGAACGAGTGTTGCTGGCTATTGAAAGCCAAAATTTGTTACCGCAGTTCAATTACGGAATCGACGTATTTGTTGTTTGCCCAGTCAAAGAAAACTTTACGCGGGCATTTAAAGAAGCTATTTCCCTGCGTCGTGAAGGCTTGAAAGTTGAATTTGACTTTTTAGGGCGCAGTATGAAAGCGCAGATGAAACAGGCGAATAAGCTGGCAGCAGGATATGTGTTGATTTTAGGTGAAGATGAGGTCGCACGTGGCTGTGCCATTTTAAGAAATATGGCTACTAGCGAGCAGACTGAGATCCCTATCCAAGATATTACATCAATTTTAAAAACAGAGGTGCAAATTCATGAGTAATTCTTTAAAACGCAGCCATAGTTGTGGCCTACTGAACCAAGAAACAGCTGGTAAGCAAGTAGTTTTGTGCGGTTGGGTAGCTAAACGTCGTGACCACGGCGGTTTAATTTTCGTTGACCTGCGTGATCGCAGCGGTATCGTACAGGTAGTTGTTGATCCTGATGATGCAGGTGATAGCTTTATCACTGCTGAAGCTATCCGTAGTGAATATGTTGTTAAAGTAGTTGGCAAGGTACGTAGGCGTAGCACTGATACAGTTAACCCGAATCTGGCTACTGGGGAGATCGAAGTAGTTGCCAGTGATTTGGAAGTACTCAATACCGCCAAAACACCACCTTTTTATATT
>CAYVGQ010000118.1:2201-4700 GCA_964450295.1 uncultured Phascolarctobacterium sp.
ATCGATACTGACGAAAATTTGCGGTTGAAATATCGTTATCTTGATTTGCGCCGCCCGGAAATGCAGAAAAATTTGATGTTGCGTCATAAAGTTACCAAACTGATGCGCGATTATATGGATAAAAACGGTTTTTGTGAAATTGAGACTCCAATGCTTACAAAAAGTACTCCGGAAGGCGCTCGTGATTATTTAGTCCCTAGCCGAGTTAATCCCGGTAAATTCTATGCTTTGCCCCAATCCCCACAAATTTTTAAACAAATTTTGATGGTTGCCGGTATGGAACGCTATTTTCAGATTGCACGTTGTTTCCGTGATGAAGACCTGCGTGCCGACCGTCAGCCGGAGTTCACCCAACTGGATATAGAAATGTCTTTTGTCGATGCCGAAGACATTATGGAGATGATGGAAGGTTTGATGGCGCATATTTTTGAAGGCGCCCTGAACAAAAAAATTCAGTTGCCGATGTCACGCTTGACTTGGGACGAAGCTATGGATCGTTTTGGTAGCGATAAGCCGGATTTGCGTTTTGGCATGGAACTTGTTAATATGTCCGAAGCTGTAAAAGATTCTGATTTTAAAGTATTTAACGCTATTATCGCTGACGGTGGTCTTGTTAAAGCCATAAATGTTAAAGGCTATGCAGCTATACCACGCCGTGAGCTTGATGGACTAGTTGAATTTGTAAGTATTTACGGCGCTAAAGGTTTGGCTTGGATGCAGATCCAGGAAGACGGTAGCGTTAAGTCACCTATTGCTAAATTCTTCAGCGAAGAACATTTGGCTAATATTTTGCAGACTGCCGCTGCTGAAGCAGGAGATTTATTACTCTTTGTTGCTGATAAGCCGGCAATAGTGGCTCAGGCCTTGGGCGCACTGCGTCTGGAAATGGCTAAACGGCGTGAATTGATAGACGAAGATAAATTGGCCTTCACTTGGGTCGTTGATTTTCCAATGTTTGAATATAATGATGAGGAAAAACGCTATGTAGCAATGCATCATCCTTTTACTGCTCCCCGTGATGAGGACCTGGATATGCTGGCTAGCAATCCGGCTAAAGTCTATGCGAAAGCTTATGACATGGTACTTAATGGTACTGAGATCGGCGGCGGTTCCATTCGTATTCATCGCCGCGATGTGCAGAACGAGGTTTTCAAAGCAATTGGTCTGACAGAAGAACAGGCTAAAGAAAAATTTGGTTTCATGATGGATGCCTTTGAATTTGGAGCCCCTCCGCATGGTGGTTTAGCTTTCGGGTTGGATCGTTTGATTATGATTATGGCTAAACGAGATTCTATTCGCGACGTTATTGCTTTTCCAAAAACCCAAAGCGCTGGCTGTCTAATGACTCAAGCTCCGAACGATGTTGACGAAAAACAGTTGCGCGAGCTGCATATTCGTGCTACCTTGGTCAAAAAAGATAAATAATAATGGGCAATAAAAATAAGGACTGCCATGGCGGTCCTTATTTTTATTGCCCATTATACTATTAAACAGGCTGTACAATATATTTTTTCTGCTAGTGCATTTAAACTTTTTATAATAAAGATACTTTTAGAGAATACATCTGTAAGTATTTTATTTTTTAATATATAATATAAATAAGTAGCATTATAAAAATGTTGCATAAGGAGGTTAACATATGAGTAATTATTCTTTGCCCTTGTTTATGCAAGTAAAAGAAAATGCAGTTCAGGATTTAAATAAAAATTTAAGTTTATATATGCCCAAATTTATGGGAACTAAAACTTTGATTTTAACTACGGATGGTTTATTGCAAACCTTGGAAAAAAAGGTGGTTGTTTTATTAAAACAGTTGCTTGATTTTGAGATCATTACAGTCAAAGAGAGTTCGTTCGATTTTGCGGTGGATGTGGCTAAAAAAGTTGTTATGAATAATATCGGTTTGATAATTGGTTTAGGTGGTGGTACGGCACTTGATACAGCCAAGTATGCGGCTTTTGTTGCTAATATTGCATATATTGCTATACCGACAACACTCAGTAATGATGGTATAGCTTCTCCGGTTTCGGTTTTGTTCGCAGAAAATGGTAGAAAACATTCTTTTACATCTAAAATTCCTGACGGACTTTTGATTGATACAGAAATCATTTTTGATGCACCACGTCTGTTGATGAAAGCTGGTGTAGGTGATACTATCAGTAATTATACGGCTTTGTACGATTGGAAGCTTGCTTGCGAAGAAAGTAATGAGCGTCCTAATGATTTTGCTTATATGCTTTCAGAAACGGCCTTTTCTTCTCTTTTGTATTCTGAGGCTAAATCACTAACAACTGTGCATGGCATACGAATGTTGGCACAGTCACTGGTTTTAAGTGGAGTTGCCATGCAAATTGCAGGTAATTCACGTCCGTGCAGTGGATCAGAACATTTGTTTTGCCATGCTATGGATGAATTGTTTGAACACAATATTCCGCACGGTATTTTAGTCGCCTTAGGGAGTGTGGTGGCTTGCCGTTTACAGGGGCGTGATCATCATAT
>CAYVGQ010000119.1:0-4676 GCA_964450295.1 uncultured Phascolarctobacterium sp.
CAGGCTGACGCGAGAGATTTTAAAATCTTTGCAATGAGAGGGGGAACTCGAACATGACAACTATTTTAGCGGCAATTTTCGTTTTTGGTGTTTTAATTACCGTGCACGAATTTGGCCATTTTATTACAGCAAAAATGACGGGTATGCGTGTAGACGAGTTTGCCATTGGCTTTGGACCTAATATTTTTCAAAAAAAGGTTGGCGAAACTTTATATAGTTTAAGAATTATTCCTTTAGGCGGGTATAATAAAATTGCCGGTATGGATCCGGATGAACCTGAGAGTGAAGATTCGTTTAAAGCAAAAACTATTCCTGCCAGAATGCTAGTTATATTAGCTGGTTCGCTGATGAATTTTTTACTGCCGATATTTTTGTTTTTTAGTATTTTTATGATTAACGGTGTACAAAAACCTGTTGATCAGCCTATTTTAGGAGCAATTATGGCAGATAAAGCGGCAGCTAAAGCTGGCTTGGTTGTTGGTGACAGAATAATTTCTATTAATAATGAGCAAATAGTTACTTGGAATGATTTAGTGGTTACTCTGCAAAAATATCCGGATAAAGAGATTAATGTTGTTGCCGAGCATCAGGGAGAAGTTAAAAATTATAAGATGATATCTGCCTATGATGCTCAGTACGGCAGACCATTGATTGGCATTTCTCCGAAGTATGAACAACATCAGCCCGGCATTGTAGAAGCTGCAACGATGGGAGCAGGTTATACTAAGTATATTATTTTTGCGATGCTTGATGGTTTGCAGAAGATTATTATTGGTGCGGCGCCCGCTGAAGTTTCGGGTCCTATTGGTGTAGCCAAAATGGCCGGAGAAATGGCTAATCAGGGTATGTTACCGTTGCTGAATTTCGTAGCTTTTTTGAGCATTAATCTTGGCGTCATCAATTTATTGCCTTTGCCGGCTTTAGACGGCGGACATTTTGTCTTGCTGGGTTTAGAAGCTGTTCGTGGCAAACCGTTGGGAGCTAGAGCCGCAAATGCTGTTCAAATGGTAGGGGTGGCAATTATTCTCAGTATTACTGTTTTGGCGTTGTTTAGCGACATTAGCCGATAAAATGAAGAGGTGTCTTTATGGAACGCAGAATGACCAGACAATTACATTTAGGTTCTATTTTAATAGGTGGTGATGCGCCCGTTTCCGTGCAGTCGATGACTAATACGCATACCGATGATCTTATCGCCACTATAAAACAGATCAAAGAGCTTGCAGCAGCTGGTTGCGATATTGTTCGCTGTGCTGTGCCGGATATGTCGGCGGCGGCAGCGTTGCGGGAAATAGTGAAGCAAAGTACCATCCCGGTAATAGCTGATATTCATTTTGATTATAAACTTGCGTTGGCTTCTATTGAAGCCGGGGTCAACGGATTGCGTTTAAATCCGGGTAATATCGGCGATAGAGAAAAAGTAGAGGCTGTTGTATCAGCGGCCAGAGTGAAAAATATACCCATCCGGATAGGGGTAAATGCCGGTTCACTACCGAAAGATTTGTTGGAGAAATATGGACATCCTACACCGGAAGCGTTGGTTGAAGCTGCTTGGCGACATATTCATATTTTGGAAAAGCTTGATTATCGTAATATAAAAATTTCACTTAAAGCTCATGATGTGCCGTTGACAATAGCGGCATATAGGTTGTTAGCGTCGCAGTGTGACTATCCTTTGCATGTAGGTGTTACAGAGGCAGGCACTATTAATTCCGGCATTATTAAATCTGCAGTTGGTATAGGTGCTTTGCTGGCAGAAGGGATTGGTGATACTATTAGAGTATCGTTGACAGGCGATCCTGTTAATGAAGTAAAAGTTGCTTATAATATTTTGAAAGCATTGGGGTTGCGAGAATATGGACCAACTTTGATTTCATGTCCCACCTGCGGTAGAACTAGAATCAATTTGGAAAAGCTGGCATTGGAAGTAGAACAACGCTTGGCAAATGTTACCGAGCCTATAACAGTAGCTGTTATGGGCTGTGTCGTTAATGGACCCGGCGAAGCTCGGGAAGCTGATATTGGTATTGCCGGTGGTCTTGGGGTAGGGCTCTTGTTCCGCAAAGGTGAAATAATAAAAAAAGTCAATGAAGATAAAATCGTTGATGAGTTATTTGATGAAATAAATAAAATTTTGCTTGAGAGGAAGATGAAATAATGCGAGTTTCCAAACTCTATGCTCCTACTTTGCGCGAGGTTCCTGCAGAGGCGGAGGTTGTTAGCCATCAATTAATGCTACGTGGAGGTTTTCTGCGTAAGGCTGCTGGTGGTATTTATACTTATTTGCCGTTAGCTTGGCGCGTATTACGGAAAATCGAAAAAATTGTACGCGAAGAAATGGATGCCAAGGGTTCGCAGGAACTTTTGATGCCCATTGTACAGCCAGCTGAAATTTGGCAAGAAAGCGGACGCTGGGAGGTATACGGTGCGGAAATGTTTCGTTTGCAGGACAGACATAATCGTTGTTTTTGCCTTGGCCCGACGCATGAAGAAATGGTAACCACCCTGATTCGGAGCGACGTGCGTTCTTATCGTCAACTGCCGCTCAATGTTTATCAGATCCAAAATAAATATCGCGATGAACGTCGTCCTCGTTTTGGCCTGATGCGCAGTCGTGAATTTATTATGAAGGATGCGTATTCCTTTGACAGGGATGAAGCAGGACTTGATAAATCTTATAAAGACATGTACGATGCTTATACTAGTATTTTTAATCGATGCGGGTTAAATTTTCGACCTGTAGAAGCTGATTCGGGGGCTATAGGCGGCAGTGGTTCTCATGAATTTATGGTAATTGCTGACAGCGGCGAAGCGGAAATTGTTTTCTGTAACAACTGTGATTATGCAGCTAATGTTGAAAAAGCAGAATTATTTCCGTTAGAAACTGCCGAAGAAACTCTGATGGAAAAAGAAGAAGTCGTAACTCCTGATTGTAAAACAATTGCCGACGTATGTGCTTATTTGCAGTTGCCGGTGGATCATTCTATTAAAGCCGTTGCTTATAATAGCGAAAAAGGCTTAATCCTTTGTTTTGTACGTGGTGACCACGAAGTCAATGAGGTTAAAGTGATCAATACCTGTGGGGTTATTGATATTGAAATGGCAACCGAAGAACAGCTTGCTGCCGCAGGAACCGTTGGCGGTTATATGGGCCCTGTCGGTATGAATCATAAAAAAGTGCTGGTTGTAGTTGATGCTTCTGTGATGAAAATGCATAATGTATGTTGTGGAGCAAATAAAGAAGGTTATCATTTCATCAATGTTAATCCAAATCGTGATTTTACACCTACCTATGTGGCCGACATCCGTCTTATTCAGGAAGGGGACCCGTGTCCTCATTGTGGCGGTGAAGTAAGCAAGACCCGCGGCATCGAAGTAGGACAGGTTTTTAAACTTTTTACTAAATACAGCTCTGCTTTGAAGGCGACTTATTTGGATGAAAACGGCAAAGAAAAGCCAATGCTCATGGGTTGTTACGGAGTAGGCGTCAGTAGAACGATGGCGGCTGCTATTGAACAAAATTATGATGAAAACGGTATTATTTGGCCTATTGAGATTGCGCCATATCATGTCCTTGTAGTTCCTGTTAATACTAAAGATGCATCGTCTATGGCTAAGGCCGAAGAGATTTACAGCCAGCTACAGAAAGCTGGTTTGGAGGTCGTTATTGACGATCGCAATGAACGTCCTGGTGTTAAATTTAAAGATGCCGACTTGATTGGTTATCCACTGCGGTTGGTTGTTGGTCCCAAAACCTTAGCAGAGGGAAAATTGGAAGTTAAACTTCGTAAAACAGGTGAAATTAGATATTTGCCGTTAGACGGTGATTACATTAACGGTATTAAAAATATTCTTGAAGAATTAGTTTTAAAAAAATAACACGACTAAACTAATATTAAGGAGGTGCCGATGATGAGTTCTCACGAATGGGAGATGCTTATTCGTTTATTATTGGCCGCTGTTTTAGGCGGAATAGTCGGCATCGAGCGTGGTAGTGGCGATAGACCGGCAGGTTTTCGAACCCATATTTTAGTTTGTGCTGGAGCAGCATTATTTATGCTGGTTTCTATGTATGGATATGACGACTATACTGCACAGAATGGAACATTCACGTGTAATCGGGATTCTACTCGTATAGCTGCTCAAGTGGTAAGCGGGATTGGTTTCCTTGGCGCCGGTACAATCATGCATGAAGGCGTTACCGTGCGTGGTTTAACTACAGCGGCTAGTTTGTGGATGGTTTCTGCAATCGGGTTGGCTGCTGGATCCGGTATGTATATTTTAAGTATAGGCGCTACTGCACTAATGATGGTAACCTTGGTTACTTTTCATAGCTGGGAAAAACGTTTTGTAAGCAATGTTAAAAATACGCGTCGTTTTATTCGTATTGTTGCTGCCAATGAACCTGGCATCATAACAAATATCACAGCTTATCTAACTGAAAATGGAGTGAAGGTACGCACTTTAAATGTAAAAAACAACTCCAGAAAAAATGAAGTTGTTTTAGAGTTATATCTTAAATTGCTTAAAGATAGTGAAGATATTGATATTATTCGTGGCCTGCAAAGTATCGAAGGTATCATCACGCTGGAAAACATTGGTTAATTTTAGGAAAGGACGTAAGCATGAAGGCTAAATATTGTATTATTCCTGATAAAAGTAAATTTTTAGCTTTT
>CAYVGQ010000120.1:0-4663 GCA_964450295.1 uncultured Phascolarctobacterium sp.
TCAAGAATAGATACATCGAAGGTGCCACCACCCAGGTCATATACCATAACCGTATGGTCGTCGCTCTTATCAATTCCATAGGCTAGAGATGCCGCTGTAGGCTCATTGATAATACGCAAAACTTCCAGGCCGGCTATGCGTCCTGCATCTTTGGTGGCTTGACGTTGGCTGTCAGAGAAATAAGCAGGGACAGTAATAACTGCTTGTGTTACTTTTTCGCCAAGATATTTTTCCGCATCTTCTTTTAATTTTTGCAAAACCATAGCGGAAATTTCTTCCGGTGAATACTTCTTGCCATCGATATCCACTTTATAATCGGTTCCCATATGCCGTTTAATAGAACTGATCGTTCTAGTGGGATTAGAAACCGCTTGGCGTTTTGCCAATTGACCCACCAAACGCTCCTCGTTTTTAGAAAAACCAACTACGGAAGGAGTTAGGCGACTGCCTTCCTGATTAGTGATGACAGTAGGTTCTCCACCTTCCATTACTGCTACTACAGAGTTAGTAGTACCTAAGTCAATACCAATTACTTTAGACATAATTTATTCCTCCTCAGATTTAGATATTTATTTATTTTTATTTTAGCAACTATTCGTTTTTGATAACTTTAACCTTGCTATAACGGATAACTTTATCACGGAGTTTGTAACCTTTTTCAAAAACCGTCTCCACCGTATCATCTTCCAGTTCTGGGTTTTGCCCTCGCATCACGGCTTCATGTAATTCAGGATCAAATTTGACACCATCAGCTTTTATTTCTTCTACACCAATATCTTTAAATGTTTGTTCAAACTGACGCCTAATCATTTCTAGACCGGCTGTAATACTGGCTGCGTCCTCCGATTTTTGAACAGCAACTTCAGCTCGTTCAAAGTTGTCCAAAACCTTTAAAAACTTTCCGACTACATCTGCTATAACAAAAGTTGCTAACTGCTCACGTTCGGCAGTATTGCGACGTCTAAAATTATCGAAATCCGCCTGAAGTCTTAAAATACGATTCTGCAGTTCTTCAATCTTAGAATCCTTTTCATCATTCAGTGAAGACCCACCTTCAGTAGTTTTCTCATTATCGCTGAAATCGACCGCTTCATCAACGCCGTTTTCAGCAGATACTGTATTCGTCGGAATCTCCTGCGCAGTTTCTTCAACAGTTTTTTGTGTATCCTGGTCTTTCAAATCTTCTGTTTGCAAAACACTTCCTCCTTGTAGCCTCTTACTTATCTAAAATTGTCCGCAGATATTTATGTAGATAATCCATGACAGAAATTACCTTACCATATTCCATACGCGTTGGCCCTAAAACCGCCATCGTCCCAACAATTTGACCATTCAGACGATAAGTTGCCTGAACCATACTGCAATCATGAATTCCGGTAAATTCATTCTCAGAGCCTATCGTTACTCTTAGTCCCGAGTTTTCTCCACCCTGCAGAAGATCCTTAAGAAGCTTTTCTTCTTCTAATATCCCCAATAAATCTCTGACTCTTTCCATATCGCGGAATTCAGGCTGATTTAAAATTTGTTTAGTTCCGCCTAAAAATACTTTTTGTTCTTGTTTCTGTACTGCCATTTTGCGGATGGTTTGCAACAGTGACGAAAAAATAAGTCTATCTTCCACAACATTTGTATGAATGTTTTGCAAAACATCTACAGAAATATCTTTTAAAGAACGTGCCTCCATTAGCTTACTCATTTTGCCTGCCAGATAGTCCAGTTCTTCCGATGTCATCCCCAAAGGGACCTCAACCACTCCGGTATCTATACTACCGTCATCAGCTACGACACATAATATCGCATGCTGACTATCAAGCGGCAAAAATTTCAAATAACTGAAGTTAGCCGTTGTCTGCTGATTGGTTATTACCATCGAAACATTCTGCGTCATGCGTGATAAAATTTTGGCCGTTGATTGAAATATATCATCTATATTACGACGGCGCTCATTGTACCACCCATCAATCAACGCCATGTCTTTATCAGTAAGAGTTCCCGGTTCAACCAGAGAATCAACATAAAAACGATACGCTTGAGCAGATGGAATACGTCCAGCAGAAGTATGCGGCTGTTCCAGATAACCTAAAAGTTCCAAGTCAGACATTTCATTGCGGATAGTCGCCGGGCTCAGGCCCAAATCATACTTGCGAGCAATTGTCCTAGAGCCAACAGGCTCGGCTGATGAAATATAGTCTTCTATGATGATTTGCAGGATCTTTTTCTTTCTTTCATTTAACATGATCCCACCTCCAACACATCTGTTAGCACTCGTCGCAATAGAGTGCTAACACCTTGATATTAGAATAGCACTGACTTTAACAGTTGTCAACAAATTTTTATTACTTCACAAAAATTTCAAAAACTTCATTGCTAAAGCGCATCCCTTGCGTGGTAAGCTTCAAGCGTTTTTTTTCAATATCATAAAGCACCATTTTTGTGATTATAAATTTCTGTAATTCCTTTCCAAATTCCAACATCACGTCGATATTAAAGCGCCGCTGTACTTCCACGGTATCTATCCCTGCTGTCGTCCGCAACCCCATAAACATATATTCGGCCAACTGAGTTCTCTTGTCAAGCAACTCTACATCGCCGGCATATATTCCTCTGTCAACTCCGTCAATATAGTCCTTTACAACTGCTACAGCAGTAAATCTCTTGCTACCGTCAAAACTGCAGGCCGCGCTTCCAAAAGATTGGTAGGGCAAATAATGCCAGTAACCAAGATTATGAAGTGATTCCTGCCCTGGACAAGCATAGTTAGAGATCTCATATCTGCGCAGACCACGCTTGTCCAAATATTCCTGTACCAATTCATACATCGCCAACTGCTGATCTTCGTTCGGCAATACAATTTTACCTTCGTCTACTAAATTAGCTAAAGGAGTTTTTTCTTCAACCATCAGTCCATATATAGATAAATGTTGTAAGCCGATATTGGTAAGAATATGCATACTTTGCTGCAAAGACTGTATAGTCTGCTCAGGCAATCCGTAAATAAGATCTGCACTAATACGGTCAAAGCCTGCTTTTTGTGCCATCACAACAGCTTCCAGTGCCTCCTGTCCTGAATGTATGCGCCCTACTGCGCGCAGTTCTGCATCACACAAACTTTGAATACCAAAGCTGATACGATCAAACCCTAATGATTTAAAAAAACGAAGTTTTTCTAAATCAACAGTACCTGGATTTACTTCAATTGTTGCTTCTGCCGGAGCACGCCAAAGTCCTTTTTTATGCAAACCATCCACAAGCAACGCCAACAATTGGCAAGATAGCAAAGACGGAGTGCCGCCTCCAAAATATATTGTCGCCTGCTCGGCTACGGTAAGATCATTACTCCTTAATTTCATCTCTTTGCAGACTGCTTTAATATACCTTTCTTGCATAGCAGCATCAAACCCGGCATACGAAGCAAAATCACAATATAAACATTTTTGTAAGCAAAAAGGGGTATGTATATATACCCCTTGTATTTGTTCCCACTTTTGCATTTTAGTCAATCTTTAAAACTGCCATGAAAGCTTCCTGAGGTAATTCCACACTGCCAACCTGCTTCATGCGTTTCTTTCCTTCTTTTTGTTTTTCCAAAAGTTTGCGTTTACGACTAATATCACCGCCATAACATTTTGCTAAAACATCTTTTCTCATTGCCCTCACATTTTCACGGGCAATAACTTTATTTCCTATAACTGCCTGTACAGGAATCTCAAACATTTGCCGAGGAATTAGACTCCGCAATTTTTCTACTAACAGTCGCCCACGCGCAGTAGCCTTCTCTCGATGTACGATAGCCGATAAAGCATCTACCGGATCACCATTTAAAAGGATATCTACTTTAACGAGACTTGAAACACGATAGCCTGCCAACTCATAATCTAATGAAGCGTAGCCGCGAGTCACAGATTTCAGCCTGTCAAAATAATCATAAATAATTTCACTAAGTGGCAGAGCGTAATGAATCATAACACGCATCTCATCTAAATAAGTCATATTTTCATATTCACCGCGTTTTTCCTGTGACAGTTCCATTACAGAACCAACATAATCTTTCGGTACAATAATAGTAGCGTTAACGTAAGGCTCTTCAACATGATCAATTACCGTAGGATCTGGGAAATTAGACGGATTGTCCACCAGTTCAACATCACCATTAGTAAGGAAAACCTGATAGATAACGTTGGGTGCCGTAGTAATCAACATTAAATTATATTCGCGTTCAAGACGTTCCTTGATAACATCCATATGCAGAAGTCCCAAAAAGCCGCAACGAAAACCAAAACCAAGAGCGACAGAAGTCTCCGGTTCAAATACCAGTGAAGCATCATTGAGCTGCAATTTCTCTAAAGCATCACGTAAATTATCATAATCAGAGTTTTCTACGGGATATAGACCACAGAAAACCATTGGTGTTGCTTTCCGATACCCCGGCAAAGCATCAACTGCAGGATCATCAGCATTCGTAACTGTATCACCAACACGCGCATCTTTTACATTTTTAATAGCTGCAGTAAAAAAGCCTACCTGCCCCACTTCCAAAGAATCTACATTCACTAAGCCGGGCCTAAAAATACCGACATCCGTTACTTCAAACTCTGTGCCAGTTGCCATCAATCTTATTCTCATGCCACGTTTTATGCAACCGTCAATAACGCGTATATAAAGT
>CAYVGQ010000121.1:0-2942 GCA_964450295.1 uncultured Phascolarctobacterium sp.
TTATCTGCTAAGATATTGTTTGCGTTTTTCTGAAGATTAGCATATCTTAGCCCATCCAGTTCCGGAATCTCCCCCTGCATACTTTTGGTGTTTACTATCTTACTGAAAACAGTAGTCGGCTGCTCAGCAAAAGTAACTGAACTTAACCCTAACATCAAGCAGCATATCAAAATACCCAAAAATTTCATCTGCAGTACCTCATTTCTCTTTTAGTCACGCTAAGGTTTTAATATATTGAATAGCCTGACGTATTCTTGCCAAAGTTTTTTCTTTTCCCAATAAAACCATGACGTCAAAAAGTCCGGGGCTTACTGTGCGCCCTGTTAATGCCAAACGCGTCGGGTGTATAACTTTACCAAGAGCTATATCATGCTGCTCAGCAATTTTATTATATACAGCCTCTGTACCGGCAAGATCAAAAACCTCCAAGGCTTCCAAAGCATCGGAACATTCCGCTAAAATTGCTGCTGTTTCCGGTTTAAAATGTTTTCCAACACCTTTTTCGTCATAACCGGCTAGGTCTTGAAAGAAATACTCGGCAGCATCTACTACTTCCTGAAGGGTTTTAACACGTACCCGTACAACATCAACTAATTTTGCAAAATAGTCTTTATTCGTGGCCAGCCACGCATCATCTATCAAGCCTGCTTTGATAAAAAAGCCTTCCGCCTCAGGCAGGACTTCTTCCAACGGTAATGAAGATAGATACTGTCCGTTCATCCATGTCAGTTTCTTAGTATCATAAACAGCCGCTTTTTTTGACATCTTTTCTAATTCAAATTGTGCTACGGTATCCTGCAGTGAAAATAGTTCTTCCTCATTGCCCGGAGCCCAGCCTAAAAGAGTTAGATAATTGACTATTGCTTCCGGCAGATATCCCTGATCACGGAATTCTTCAACCGAAGTAGCTCCGTGGCGTTTACTCAATTTACTGCGGTCTGGTGCCAAAATCATCGGCATATGACCAAATTCAGGGACTTTAAAAGCACAGGCTTCATAAAGCAGTACCTGTTTAGGCGTATTTGACAAATGTTCTTCCGCTCGCAACACGTGGCTGATACGCATAAGATGATCATCAACAACTACCGCAAAATTATAGGTTGGCATTCCATTGGTTTTTACAATAACAAAATCATCAAATTGTGTTAGGTCAAAAGTAACATCGCCATGAATCAAATCATGTACTGTCAGATTACCTTCCACCGGAATTTTAATGCGAACAGAATAAGGTTCCCCTTGAGCAGCTCTAGCTTTAGCTTCTTCCACCGGTAAATCGCGGCAGGTTCTTGCGTAACGAAATGGCCGTTTAGCAATGCGTTGTTTTTCACGTTCAGCTTCCAAGATTTCGGCAGTACAAAAGCAATAATAAGCTTTTCCTTCTTCCAGCAATCTTTCTGCAACCTTCGTATAAATTTCTCTGCGTTCAGATTGAAAATATGGTCCAAAATCACCGCCGATTTCCGGTCCCTCGTCCCAATTTAGCCCTAACCATTTTAAACTTGCTAGAATTTGACTCACACTGTCTTTTTTCAAACGTTCAGTATCTGTATCTTCAATGCGCAGTATCAGCTTTCCATTATTTTTTCTGGCAAACAGCCAATATGTAAATATCCTGTTGGACTAGGTGCAAAACGCACACGTACTTCTTCCATGTCATCGTCTCCTCAATTTGAAAAATGAAAACTCTATATCATTATAATTATAGTACGAACAAAATAAAAAAGCAAAGCAGCCCTACTCTGCTGGGGCTGCTTTTAAATATATTTTACAGTTATTTTTTTCTTAGTAGTATTAAGTCTTTTTATTTTAACGCTTCACTGCGTACAGCTTCCGCTAAAATCTCTATAGCCAGACAAATATCGTCATTATCAGCATATTCGGCAGGATTATGACTGATTCCGCCTTTGCAGGGTACAAAAAGCATCGACGTCGGAGCAAGCCTTGACATATGCATGGCATCATGCCCTGCACCACTATTCATATGTCGATAAGCAACTCCTTTACCCGCACAAATGCCGTCAAGTTTAACAGCCAGTTCTTCTGACAAAGCAACCGGTTGATCTGCTGTCAGCATATCCATAGTAATCGTGATATTATCTCTTTTGGCAATTTTAGAAATAGCATCACAAATAGCACTTAAAGCACATTTGATGCTTTCTTTTGCTACACCGCGAAGATCTACCCATAAAGTAGCCTTGCCGGGCACTACATTAATAGACGAAGGTTCTATATCTAAAACACCAACTGTTGCGACCGTTCCATTTTCGGCTTC
This sequence comes from uncultured Phascolarctobacterium sp., assembly GCA_964450295.1. Taxonomy (GTDB): domain Bacteria; phylum Bacillota; class Negativicutes; order Acidaminococcales; family Acidaminococcaceae; genus Phascolarctobacterium. The sequence goes on from CAYVGQ010000121.1 coordinate 2,273, forward strand.
ATTGATGGCGGCTTCTTCAATGGCAATAACCAAGCGTGACGCGCTGACAAGAGCATCTTTGCGAAAGCCCATTGGCGTAGCTCCGGAGTGATCAGCCATGCCATCCACAATAATTTTAAAACGTGTCGGCGCAGCAATATTATGTACAATCCCAATACGTTCTTTGCTTTCTTCCAGCACTTTGCCCTGCTCAATATGTATTTCCCAAAAACTTTTAAAACAACCTTTTTCCTTTCTAGATTCAGCATACGCCGCAGGTTCACATCCCCATGCAACCAGTGCTTCTTTAAAAGTCACATCTCCACTTTTAGAAGCGCTTGAAAATTTATCCGGATCACCTATTCCAGCCATTATTTTACTGCCAATCGTAGCAAATCCAAAACGGCTTGATTCTTCTGCGCGGAAAATAATAACTTCCACAGCGCGTTCTAATACTTCATCCTGCAGTATATAGAGAACTTCCAGCGCCCCAACAACTCCTACCGTGCCATCATAGGGTCCACCCTGAATAACAGTATCTATATGAGATCCCATAGCAACCGGCGCAAGCTCTGGTCGGTTACCCTCCCTGCGTAAAAAAACATTGCCAACTGTATCAACAGTAACTTTTAATTTTAGATCTTCCACCTGCTTTAGCAGCCATTCCTGCGCTGCTTTATCTTCTATTGTA
>CAYVGQ010000121.1:2952-4629 GCA_964450295.1 uncultured Phascolarctobacterium sp.
CTGAGCCAGTCCTCTTAAAAGTTCGGCTACTCGCTCTTTGTTTACTATCTTCATGACAGACCCTCACTTTCTCACATTACTTATTTTTATTTTGGCGCCGGTTAGAGCCGGTCTTAGGTGCTTTGCGTTTATCAACAACAGAAGTTTTACCGCGTTTCGGATTATTTGTTTTATTTTTTTTCTTTTTTGGCATGGGTTTTGACTCACGACGGGCAATTATTTTCCCATCCAAATTTTGTTTTTCCATTTTTACATCTAATTTTATTTCGATGTTTTTAAGCCATCTTACCTCTTCCGCCGTATATAGGGTCACGGCCATTCCTTCATTGCCTGCACGTCCGGTACGCCCGATTCTATGCACATACCAATCTACGTCATGAGGTATATCATAGTTCACAACATGAGTCACACCTTCAATATCAAGACCGCGGGCTGCTAAATCGCTGGCAACCAATATCTGCAGTTTTGCCTCACGGAAAGCTTTCATGACGGTTTTGCGTTTAGCCTGTGACATTTCGCCATGTAAGACATCAACATTATATCCTTGTGCGCCTAACCACTCTCCAAGTTCTTTGGTACGCTCTTTGCTGAAGCAGAACACAATCATTAAATAAGGATTATAACGGTCAATGAGTGTTGCTACCGCCTTATTACGATATTCATCCGTAGTTTTAATACAAATCTGTTTAATATTCTCAACTGTTGCTTTATTTGGATCAATATCAATCAACATGCAGTTTTGTGTAATACGCTTGCCAAGTTTCTGTACCTCTTCCGACAAAGTCGCACTGCACAGCATGGTCTGCCTATTAGGATCCGTCATCGCAATCAATTCCGAAGCGTCATCTATGAAACCTTGCTTCAGCATTTCATCAACTTCATCTAAGACCAGATATTTTACCCCGCCAAGGTTAGTATTGCCTTTACCAATATGATCTAACAAACGTCCCGGCGTTCCAATCAGGACATGACTTTTCCCATCCAATTTATGTTTTTGTGCTTCAAAATCACGGCCACCTGTTACCGAAAGAACTTTTACATCACTTTCTCCCAAAAGTTTCTTCAATTCCACAGCAATTTGCTGCGCCAGCTCACGAGTAGGAGTAATAACAAGTGCCTGTACGAAGGGCTTACTCGCATCCAGACGTTCTACCAAAGGTATCAAAAACGCCAGTGTTTTCCCTGTGCCGGTTTGCGCTCTCGCTATAACATCGCGGCCGGAAAACAACGCCGGTATAGCCTGTTCTTGTACAGGCATCGGTCTTTTTATACCCAGTTGCAACAGCTGCTCCACCGTCTTTGCACAAACCTTTAACTCTGTAAAATTATTTACCATCTTTTCACCGCTTTCATTTTTTAATTAAAAAAGCGTCCATTGCGAGACGCTCCGTCAATTTCTTAATAAATAGGCCACTTTAAAATAGATTATGCCTGCATTAGGAATACTTAAGAAAATTAGTCATTATATTTTATTATTTGAACGCCACTATATGTCCATAATATCATAAAGAAATTTCAAGTACAAATATTTTTAAATAAAAAAATAAAACTCCAGCTTAAACTGGAGTTTGGGCAATAAATGGTGCCGAGGACCGGAATCGAACCGGTACGGGGATTACTCCCCGAGGGATTTTAAGTCCCTTGCGTCTGCCAGTTCCGCCACCCCGGCATGAAGTG
>CAYVGQ010000122.1:0-4620 GCA_964450295.1 uncultured Phascolarctobacterium sp.
CTCCCAAAAGGTGAATGTGTAAATGCTTTACTGTCTGTCCGCCATCATCGCCAGTATTAATGACAATACGGAAGCCTTTTTCATCAATGTCCAGTTTTTTAGCCAGTTCTGGGACTTTATTCAGCATGTACTGTACTAAGTTCGGTTCTGCTGTCATAATATTTTCAGTATGATTTTTAGGTATTATCAAAATGTGTACCGGAGCAGCCGGAGCCACATCGCCGATCACAATCATTTTATCATCTTCATAAATTTTTGCAGACGGGATCTCACCGGAAATAATGCGGCAAAAAATGCAGTCGTTCATTTTCTTCTCTCCTTTTCATGCTATGTTAATTTATATATTTTCGCCATAAAAAAAGAAACTCCTTTTTATCTTAAATATATTCTGATATTATTTGCAAATAATATCAGAATATAGCTCTAGCATTAAAATTAAATAAAATTTTCACTTAAACTCACTTTTTATTAGTCAATTAATTTTCCTGTCAATATTCCATTTTCTGCTTTTAACAACTTAACACTGCGGATTTGCCCACATAAATTTGAATTACCCAAGGCATAGACGCGCAGATAATTACTGGTCAATCCTTCTACATAGCTGTTTTCCGTTGCCTGCTCAAATAGGACCTCGACTTCGCTGCCAATATACTTGCTCAAATACTGCTGTTGCAAACGATGATCTAAAGCAGCAAGCTCAGCACAACGATTCTGCTTGATAGCTTGCGAAATCTGATTCGGCATTTTTTCTGCCGGAGTACCTTTACGTTTAGAATATGGGAAAATATGCATTTTACTAAAGCCGCAGTTCTCAGCAAAATTCAGAGTTGAGATAAAATCCTCTTCTGTTTCTCCAGGGAACCCGACAATTATGTCTGTTGTAATAGCAATATCAGGGATGCGTTTATAAATATTGTTCAGTAACTCAGCAAAGCGTCTTGTATCATACGGACGATGCATCCTTGCCAGCGTAGTATCGCAACCCGACTGTAGCGGCAAATGCAATTGACGGCATAAACGTTTGTCTGAAGCCATCAAATCCAAAAGACGCTCTTCCACTTCAACAGACTCCAAAGAACCAAGTCGCAAACGCTGTAATTCTTTAACACTTAGTGCCGCCTGTACTGCATCAAATAGGGTCAGTTTTTCACCTTTTTCTTTGCCATAACATCCCAGATGGATCCCAAGCAAAACAATTTCTTTATAGCCTGCTTTGACTAGTCTGCGAGTTTCCTCTTTTATGCTCTCCAAACTACGTGAGCGCAATGGACCACGTGCAAAAGGGATAATACAGTAAGTGCAAAATTGATTGCATCCTTCCTGTATTTTCAAAAAAGCTCTGGTTTTATCAATTATATCTCCGGTACTCAATTCTTCAAACTCAGTATTAGCACTTAGCTTGCGAACGCTGTCCACAGTATCAACACTTTGAGTTTCGGCAGCAGCTTCAACCAGTTCTACAATATTGCTTCTGTCTTGATTACCAATGATAAGATCGATGCCTGATATAGCTTTAACTTCCTCCGCCGCTGTCTGTGGATAGCATCCGGCAACAACAACAAACGCTGAAGGATTTTTACGTATAGCTCTATTAATCATCTGCCGCGATTTTCGTTGTCCGGTATTGGTCACTACACAGGTATTAATCACATAAATATCAGCTTCACTGCTAAAATCAACTACAGCATAACCGTGACTGCGAAATAAAGATTCCATGCTGGCGGTATCGGCTTGGTTGACTTTACAGCCCAAAGTATAAAATGCTATTTTTTTCATCAATCAATCTCCTAAATCTCCTGTTTCGTAAAATATTGCGGCTACGGTTACCAAAGCCGCTGTTTCGGTTCGCAAAATACGTTGTCCAAGGCTAACCGCTACAGCTCCTGCCGTCAAAGCCTGCTGCAGCTCCATTTCTGCTATGCCGCCCTCCGGGCCGATAATAAGTAGCAACTCATGCAATTCGATTTGCCTTTGCAGGACTGTCTTTAAGCCCTGTTTATTTTCGCTTTCATATGCTATCAATTTACACGCACAGTCTTGACTAACCAACATCTGTTTCATTGTCTGTATTGGCTGAACTACAGGAATAATATCGCGTTTACTCTGTTTAGCCGCAGCTTCTGCTATTTTCTGCCAACGCTCAACCTTTTTAGCAGCTTTATCGCCTTCCAGACGCACGACAGAATGTTCCATTGCTACCGGTACAATCTCACTAACACCCAATTCAACCGCTTTTTGGATAATAAAATCCATTTTCTCACCTTTAGTCAAGCCTTGGGCCAAAGTTATCCGTACTTTCGGCTCGTGACTTGTCGCTAGCACCTCAACACAATGTATCGCAACTAAATTTTCATTAGCATCTATAATTTCAGCCAGTGCCGTTACACCATCGTCACTGACAATCTGTATGCGCTCACCTTTTTTCATGCGCAATACCGTATGGATATGTCGGGCATCAATTCCGGTTATAGTCATTGATACCCCATAAGGCTGCGGTATAAAAAATCTATGCACGTCTTAGACCTCCCTGCTCATTTGCATAACTACCCAGCCACCCCTACTGAAAACTGAATCTACATGCAGACCGACTTTCTTAGCAGCATTGGCTACATCATTTCTGCGTTCTTCAATAATGCCACTGGCAAGAAATATTCCATCTTTTTTGAGTTTGCTCGGAATATTCGGCAGCAACGTAATAATAATATCGGCAATGATGTTAGCAATAATAATATCGGCAACTCCTTCGGTATCGTGCAACAAATCACCTTGTTTAACATTTATTTGCTCGCTCAGTTTATTATGAGCAATATTTTCAATAGCGACCCGTACCGCCGTAGCATCAATATCTACAGCTTTTACCGAACAAGCACCCAGTTTCGCCGCTGCAATCGACAAAATTCCTGACCCTGTACCAATGTCAAATACTTCCATCCCCGGTCGCACAACATGTTCCAGTTGCTCCATACACATACAAGTTGTATGATGAGTGCCGGTACCAAAAGCCATCCCCGGATCAATCTCAATGATATGTTCGTTGTCCTGAGCAGTATATTCTTCCCAAGTAGGTTTAATAACCAATTTTTTCCCAATGTGCGTAACATGAAAATACTGCTTCCATTCATTAGCCCAGTCCTTTTCGGATACTGTACGAAAACAAGTATTGCCAAAACGACATTTACCAATGCGTTTTTCTACCGCAGTCATTTCTGACTCTAACTGTTTTAGACGCACCTGTAGCTCTTCATCATCCGGATAATATGCCGTCACAGTTACTACCTCTGTATTTTTCTGTTCCGGTATATCGCAAAGCTCCCAAGTACCGGAATTACGCAAAGTATTTATCAATATAGGGTCGTCAATCACAACACCATTATAGGCTCCCGCAGCACGCATAATTTCAGCAGTAGCTTCGGCAACATCATGTGTAGTTTTTATACTCACTTCTATCCATTGTGACATATTAATCGCTCCTTCAAAGAAAAATGTTGATATCAAAAGCCTCAATTACAAGTGTTCACATTATATCATATTTCTCCGCATAAAAAAATTAGCTGCAACCTGGAAGGCAACAGCTAATTTTGATTTTTATTTGAATAAATCTTTAATTTTATTCAAAAACCCTTTTTCTTCAGGATTAATATTATCTTTGCTTATCTCAGCAAACTTGCGCAAGGAATCCTTCTGTTTTTCATTCAATTTTTGCGGAACAACAACTTTAATACGAACTAGCTGGTCACCGCGGGTTCCACTGCGCAGACTTGGAATACCTTTGCCTTTCAATCTTAGCACTTTACCCGGTTGGGTTCCTTCCGGAACTTTCATAACAACTTGTCCATCCAAAGTAGGAACTTTTATCTCGGCTCCCAAAGTAGCCTGAACTATATTGATGGGAACTTCGCAGTAAACAGTAGTACCGTCACGCTCAAAAAACTTATGGGTCTTAACATGCAAATAAACATATAAATCACCGTTAGGCCCACCCTTAGCGCCAGCTTCACCTTCGCCGGCAACTCTCAGGCGAGAACCGTTATCAACGCCTGCCGGGATTTTAACTTTAAGTTTTTTACTTTTTTTAACAGTTCCCTGACCGCGACATTCTTTACAAGGTTCACTGATAATCTTGCCCTCCCCATGACATTTAGGGCATGGACGTACATTAGTCATTTGACCAAACATAGTGTTTTGGGTAAAACGAATCTCACCGTTACCGTGACATTCAGGACAAGTTTCTACTTTAGAACCTGGTTCAGCGCCATTGCCATGGCAGTGAGAACATTGTTCCTCACGATACAGGCTGATTTCACGTTCCAAACCAAAAGCAGCCTCTTCAAAAGTTAATTCTAGATCAAAACGCAGGTCTGCTCCTCGCTGCGGTCCGGCATTAGAACCTCGTGAACTGCGTCCCTGACCACCGAAGAACATATCAAAAATATCTTCGACACCGCCGCCACCAAAGCCGCCAAAGCCTTCAAATCCGCCAAACCCAGCCCCTCCGGCACCGCCATTTTCAAAAGCAGCATGCCCAAACTGATCATACTGGGCACGTTTCTGTTCATCACTGAGCACACTGTAGGCTTCGGATGCTTCTTTAAATTTTTCTGCAGCTTCCGGATTATCTTT
>CAYVGQ010000123.1:0-957 GCA_964450295.1 uncultured Phascolarctobacterium sp.
TAATGCAGATAGCGAAAGCGGTTTACGAGGGCGCAAAAGCGGCGACAGAAGCAACCCAGCCAAAATAAACAAGGTCTGCCCCAAGCCCCAAAATGCCAATAGTGCAAAACCTGCCAGCACTAATAAAACCGCTATTTCTAAAAACGGCACCAAAATAAGATTAGCTATTAAACCGCTTAGGGATAGCATATGAAAATAATGTATTAAAAAAGGCAGTGCCGCAAGCTGCGCCGTCAAAGACACTGCCAGTATCGAGCCCAATGTTACCGGTAGCCAGCGGCAACAATACCCACTGACCCCGGGATACAAGTACAGCAGACCTGCGGTTGTAATAAAAGAAAGTTGAAATCCGACGTCCCAAAGCCAGCGCGGTTCATAACACAACAAAAGTACTAAAACACCACAAAAAATATTGCTTCTTTGAGGTAAACGCTCGCTGCCTGTACCGGCAAACAGTGCCAGCGACATAATTAAAGCACGCAATACCGGCGGTTTAAAACCGCAGAGTGCCGCATACGCCACTAAAATACAACTGATGGCCGGCAAACTATAGCGATTGTTTCTGCGCAACACCAATAGCAAAAACCCCGTCAGCAGCGCCATATGCGTTCCTGATACCGCCAGCAGATGTGCCAGTCCCACCTCTGCAAAAGCATTGCGCGTCCGTTCGTCAATTTCTTCATAACCACCTAAAGTCATGCCGGCCAAAACTGCCCCTGCCTGACCCGGCACAGCTTGACACAAGGCATTGCGAAGATCAGATGCAAGACCGGCAATACGATCTTGTAAACCTGCCTCACCTGCCAGATAAAACGCATCACTCTTTATCGTCATACGCCCCGAAATTCCGTGCAGTTCGTTCCACGTTTCGCCATCCCAACCGCCCGGATTAGCAAAATTTGTCAAAGGTTTCAGCGTACCTCGCACTGTCGCACTACCATAAAGTCTACTCGGTGC
>CAYVGQ010000123.1:967-4582 GCA_964450295.1 uncultured Phascolarctobacterium sp.
TTTGCTAAATACTCGAACCTTACCGGCCACAGATACAGCCTGTGTCTTCCTCTCCCCCTGCACTACTGTAGCAGTGTCTGCAAACAAATTTTGCCTGCTTCTGTTTGCAGATGTTTCTGCTTGCAAGGCTGTACAATTGAGAATAAAACTAGTACCCATATCACTTATTTTAACACTGCCGGGCTCTACTGTACCAAATAAACACAATTCTTGGCCGATAAAACGATCTACCTCCAAAAGCGGATGTCTTACCGCTCCACCGCCCACAGACGCACCGACAACAAAAAACAAAGCCAGTCCCAAAGACATTATCTTTTTGCCGCTACTTTTATAACGGCAACAGATTAGTACTGACAGCAGTAATAAAACTCCTGCCAACACCGCCAACCATAATGGCAGCAGTTTCCGCAAACCCAAATGGCAGCCCCATAAAAATGTCAACGTACTGCCGATAACAAAATGCTCTATCAGTTGCATCATAGCTCCAGATAAGGCAACATTTTAGCAAATTTTGCTTTGCCGATACCTTTGACCTGCATTAAATCTTCAATACTGGTAAAGCCATGAAGCAAGCGATATTCTACGATATTCTGTGCCGTTACGGTTCCCACACCCGGCAAAGCTGTTAGTTCAGCCACAGAAGCCGTCTTTAAATGCACCTTTTTAGCGGAGGCATTCGCCCCCGTCTTGCCCTTAGAAACTGCAGGTAAAGTTTCCGTAGCCACCACTCCGTCCAAGTCGCCGGCAACTTTTTCCATCAGGCCCTGCTCCCTCAACTGTTTAACACTTAGCCGTGGCACATTAACCTGCATTCCATCCTTTAGTAATTTCGCCAGATTAACCTTCTCCTTATTCGCAGCCGCCGTCATACCACCTGCCGCTGCAATCGCCTCTGTTGCCCTGCTACCTGCCGGCACTTCATAAATACCCGGTTTCACTACAGCACCGCTCACATAAACCTGCACACCCCTGGTCTGCAACGTGCTGCTATTTACATTTTGTGGTATTATCGTCCGACTTGTTTCCGGTGGCGCAGACTCCAGCAAACTGCCGCCGGCACATAAGACTACCGCTGCCCCCAAGGCGGCTACTTTACCACGCAAACGCTTTTCCACTGCCCTATCCCCTTTACGGCGCAAAAAAAACAGAGTCCTTAAGGTCAACAATAAATTCGTTACACCCTAAGGAACTCTGTCATAGCGTCTTTATGCTTTGATCTCGCTGATTTTACTATTTAATTGTACCCACACTTACGGTCTGGCAACAATATTTACCAAACGTCCCGGTACACAAACTATTTTAACAATTTTGTCGACATTAACCATCGCTTTAATATGATCTTCAGCCAAGGCCAATTTCTCAAGTTCTTCTTTGCCAGCTTCGGCAGGAACTACCAAACGTCCTTTAACTTTACCATTTATCTGTAACACTATTTCAACATTATCCACTTTCATGGCCTCTGCGTCAGCCTGAGGCCAACTTTGAGTATGTACGCTACTGCCGGCATCGATAACGCCATGCCATAATTCTTCCGTAACATGCGGGACAAAAGGTGCCAGCAATCTAATCAAGGCCGAAACAGTTTCTCGCACAAGACCCGCATTATAATTTTTCTGTGCTTCTTTATAGGCGTACAAAGCATTGACCAACTCCATCATCGCACTAATCGCGGTATTGAAATTGAAACGCTGGTTAATATCATCGGTAACCTTTTTGATTGTAATATGCAACACGCGGCGCAACTCTTTATCCGCATCATCCAACTTGGAAATATCATAAGTATCAATATTCTGCGCCAGTTCACTATCAAAATGGCTGACAATACGCCACACACGGTTAATAAATCGGAAAGAACCCTCAACCCCCTGCTCACTCCACTCCAGTTCTCTTTCAGGAGGAGCGGCAAACAAAATAAACAAACGGGCCGTATCAGCACCGTACTTGCTGATTATCTCCTCCGGAGAAACCACATTACCCAAAGATTTACTCATTTTAGCGCCGTCTTTAATAACCATGCCCTGTGTCAGCAGATTAATAAAAGGTTCGCCCTCTTTAACAAGTCCTGCATCACGCAGCACCTTCATAAAGAAACGCGAATATAAAAGATGCAAAATAGCATGTTCAATACCGCCGATATACTGATCGACCGGTCCCCAATAATCAACAGCTTCCTTGCTAAACGGAGCTTTAGCATTTTTAGGATCGGTATAACGCAGATAGTACCAAGAAGAACAAAGGAAGGTATCCATGGTATCTGTCTCGCGCCGAGCAGGTTTACCGCATTGCGGACAAGTACAATTAACAAAGCTTTCACTGGTTGCCAACGGCGAAACATTGCCGGCAGCAAAATTAATATCTTCCGGCAACATAACCGGTAGCTGTTCTTCCGGAACCGCAACTTCACCACAGTCGGGACAGTAAATAATCGGGATTGGCGCTCCCCAATAACGCTGACGGCTGATGAGCCAATCACGCAAGCGATAGTTGACGTGACGAGAACCAAACCCCTGTTCTTCGGCATATTCCATAATAGCGTCAAGAGCTTCATGCATATCCATACCGCTAAATTTACCGGAATTTACCAATACCCCATCTTTTTCTTCATAAGCATCTTTCATATCCTCAAGCTTCAGTTCCTGATTCTTAGGATTAATAACAACAACCTTTTCCAAACCATATTTATCAGCAAACATCCAGTCACGGGCATCGTGTGTCGGTACGCCCATAACAGCGCCGGTACCATAATCGTACAGCACGTAATTAGTAACCCAAATCTCTACCTGCCGCCCATTAAATGGGTTAACAGCGTATTTCCCGGTAAAAATACCTTCTTTTTCTGACTCACCGGAAGTACGTTCAAGGTCGGACTGATTGCGTACACGCGCACAGAAAGCCCTAATCTCTTCAGCTTTCGGATTGTCGACACAGAGTTTTTCTACCGTCGGATGCTCGGCCGCCAAAACAACAAAGGTCACACCAAAAGCAGTGTCCGGACGAGTAGTATAAACAGGTATCTTTGCATCAATGCAGGGTACATCAAAACTGAATTCCAAGCCCTCACTGCGCCCAATCCAGTTTTTTTGCATCGTTTTTACGCGTTCAGGCCAACCGTTCAGCAGCTTCAGATCATCTAACAACTCTTCCGCATAATCAGTAATTTTGAAGAACCACTGCTCCAGATCTTTTTTTACAACCTCATGGTCGCAGCGCCAACATTTGCCGTCAATAACCTGCTCATTAGCCAGTACGGTATTACATTCAACGCACCAGTTAACCGCCGATTTTTTCTTTACAGCCAAACCACGTTTATAGAACAGTTCAAAAAACCATTGCGTCCATTTATAATAATCCGCCTTGCAGGTAGCCACCTCACGATCCCAATCATAAGATAGCCCCAATTCTTTTTGCTGGCGAGTCATATTGGCAATATTTTCCAGAGTCCATTTAGCCGGATGGATACCGTGCTTAATAGCAGCATTTTCTGCCGGCATACCAAAGGAATCCCAGCCCATCGGATGCAATACGTTGAACCCATTCATTGTACGAAAACGAGCAACAACGTCGCCAATAGAATAGTTGCGCACATGGCCCATATGCAAGTTTCCCGAAGGATAT
>CAYVGQ010000124.1:0-4530 GCA_964450295.1 uncultured Phascolarctobacterium sp.
ATCTTTCCCTAAAGCAACCGTAGAATTCAATTCAGACATGACTCCTATGGTTGAATTTTGTCCCGCAACATCCAGCTGCATATTGTTCCCGGCAGTAATAGACGCACGGTCAAAAGAAAGTATACCATAAGTCTCAGCATTACCTGTATTTTGGACCTTCATTACAAAATTATTGCCTACCTCTATTTTACCAGAATCCTCAGTAGCATTGTCTCCGGCATACATTCCCGTCATAATGGCATCCGCACCGCTTGAAGGAATAGGCCCGCTGACATTACCGGAAACAGTGATTTTAGAATCGTCGCCCAGCTTAACAACACCAGTAGCGTAAGTTTGAACTCCGTAAACCTCCATCTCATTGACAATCTCCGGAGTCGCAATAAAATTCAACTCAATTTTTGGCAAATCAATGGTACCATTATAAGCATAAATACCGATTGATCTCTTAGCAATATTTTCCGATGGATGAGCAAAACCTGTTATATCCAGATTAATTGGACCACTGTCATACGTAAAATCATGACCACTTGCATAAATACCTTTTGTTAGATGATTGACATTACTGGAAGTGATAAATGCCGTTCCTCCCTCCCCTGCCAATACAGACGGTGTTGAAAACGGCATATCCACACCTTCGGTAGCCCATACCGCCGGCTGACAGCTCAAAGCCAGCAAACTTGTAAGCACAGCTCGTACAAGTATTTTTTTCTTTTTCATAAACACTCATCCTTTCCTATTTTTTCTTTAACGTCCGCTCTTTTTTATAACAACTGTAACTACAATAATCCCGCCGTTGCTGTTTATAAAATCATTATAAAATTATAACATTTATCCTTTTGAGGAGCACACTTAAATCCCGTTCAATTTTCTACCATCATATTATCATCAAAGTTCCTTTTGCACAAGTTATTTTTTCTTTCTATTTTATATTTTTTATAAAGTTGCTTCACAATATGTAACATTTATGTATAATCATACAAAATAAAAAAAGAATAAGGCGACGCTTACTTTTCAGTTAGCGTCGCCTTATTCTTTTTAGGGTTTATAATTCTGCCGGCTTATACCGCTTTAAAGGCACAAGCAAGTTGTTTCTTTCGGATATATTATGCTGTTCAACTTATTTCAAAGCTGCGGCGCAGCGTGCGCACAAAGTCGGATGCTCTGCATCTTTACCTACAGCATCGCTATAGATCCAGCAGCGCTCGCATTTTGCGCCTTCGGCAGCCTGTACTATTACCTTCATGTCTTCGCGTCCGGTAGCTTCACCGCCGCCCTCCAAACCAGCTACCAGTTTAGCCTGCGAAACGATGAGTAAGGTTGCCAAATCACTCTCAACAGATTGCAAAATAGCCAGAGCTTCACCGGTAGCGTGCAGTTCTACCTTAGCATCCAACGAATGACCAATAGTTTTGGCACGACGGGCTCCCTCCAAAACTTTGGTGATCTCGCTTCGGATCTCAATGAAATTATCCCACTTAGTCTCCAAAGCTTGGTCGATATATTCTTCCTTACATTCAGGCCACGGCATCATAAGGACGGATTCCGGCATGGAAGCAGGTTTCTTCATGAACTGCCAGACTTCTTCCATTGTAAAACTCAATACCGGAGCAATCATTACAACCAAATCGACCATGATTTCATACATGGCGGTCTGAGCACTACGGCGTTCAAAAGATTCGGCTTTATAAGCATAAAGACGATCTTTAAGGATATCCAGATAGTAACTGCTCATTTCTACGCTACAGAAATTATGGATAGCATGATAGAGCAAATGAAAGTCATAGGTTTCATAGGCTTCAGAAACTTCTTTTTTCAGCAACTGCATATGCATCAAAGCCCAACGATCAATTTCCAGCATATCATTAAATGCAACTTTATCCTTTTCGTAGGCAAAATCATTGGTATTGCCAAGAATATAGCGGATGGTATTGCGAATCTTACGATAAACTTCTGACAACTGTTTCAAAATATCTTTGGAGATACGGATATCCGCTTTGTAGTCAGAAGATGCGGCCCATAAACGGATAATGTCAGCGCCGTATTGCGCGATAACATCCTGAGGAGCAACTGTATTCCCAACAGATTTTGACATTTTACGTCCTTCGCCATCTACAACATATCCATGTGTCAAAACGGCGCGGTACGGGGCCCGTCCTTCGGTAGCAACGGAAGTGAGCAGCGAAGACTGGAACCAGCCGCGATGCTGATCACTGCCTTCCAAATACATATCCGCCGGCGATGCCAGTTCCGGTCTGATTTTACAAACTGCGGCATGAGAGGAGCCGCTGTCAAACCAGACGTCCATGATATCGCTTTCTTTACGGAAATGTATACCACCGCACTTAGGGCATTTAGTGCCTACCGGCAGAATTTCTGCGGCAGTGTGCAACCACCAGGCATCAGATCCTTCTTTGGCAAACAAATCGGCAACGGCATTAATGGTTTCATCATTAACAAGGTGTTCGTTGCAGTCTTCGCAGTAAAAAATCGGGATAGGTACACCCCAAACACGTTGCCGAGAAATACACCAATCATGACGATCGGCAACCATATTATGAATACGTGCTTCCCCCCAAGTCGGGATCCACTGCACGTCATTTTTAATAGCCTCTAAAGCCGCTTCACGGAAATCATCTACTGAAGCAAACCATTGCTCTGTAGCACGATAGATAATGGGATTTTTACAACGCCAGCAGTGCGCATATTGGTGGCGAATATTTTCTTTGCCGAACAAACGCCCCAAACCTGCAAGATATTTAATAATTGGAACGTTCGCATCGAACACAAACATGCCTGCAAAATCAGTGCCGGCTTCAACAGTCAGTTTACCGCTGCCGTCTACAGGGCAAACAATCGGTAAATGATAACGCACACCGGTCTCAAAGTCATCGGCACCATGTCCGGGAGCTGTATGTACGCAACCGGTACCAGCTTCTAGGGTGACATAATCAGCCAAAACTACCAACGACTTACGGTCGATGGTATCGAAAGGATGACGACATTCAGCAAATTCCATCTCGCTGCCTTTACATGTTCCCAGAATATTGCTAAGGTCTTTTTTACAGACTTTCCCTACTGCCTCCAGCATTTCTTTAGCCATGAACACGACTTCGCCTTCGCATTCTACCCATGCGTATTCGTAGTCAGGGTGCAGTGCGATAGCAACGTTGGCTGGCATAGTCCAGGGAGTGGTCGTCCAAACAACGATGTAGGCCGGTTTGCCTTTTGCTGATTCTGGCAACAACCCGTTATCTTTAACAAGAGGCATTTTGACAAAAATTGCCGGTGATTTTTCTTCACCATATTCAATTTCAGCTTCAGCCAAAGCCGTTTCGCAGTGCGGACACCAATAAACAGCTTTTTTGCCTTTGTATATATAACCTTTTTTAGCCATTTCACCAAAAACATGAATCTGCACTGCTTCATAGTCAGGGGTCATCGTAATATAAGGATGATTCCAGTCTCCAAGCACACCTAAACGTTTAAAGTCATTACGCTGCTCGTCAATCCATTTTAAAGCATAATCGTGACATTCTTGGCGTAGCACCAGCGTATCAAGCTCGTGACGATTCAGTCCGAGATTTTGGATAGCGGCATGCTCGATAGGCATCCCATGAGTATCCCAGCCTGGAACATATGGTGTGTCGAAGCCACGCGCATATTTATATTTCATAATGATATCTTTTAAAATCTTGTTGAGTGCCGTACCCATATGGATCTTACCATTAGCATACGGAGGCCCATCGTGCAATACAAATTTTTTATGACCTGCGTGCAATGCCTGTTTTTTTTCGTAAATCTTGTTTTCTTCCCAGTATCTCAGAAACTCTGGTTCGCGTTCCGGTAACCCAGCACGCATAGGGAATTCAGTTTCCGGTAAATTTAGGGTCTTGCTATAATCCATCTTCACACCTCCAAAAAAATAAAGCCCTCTCACATCCGCAAGGGACGAGAAGGACTTGTTCCCGTGGTACCACCCTAATGACCCCATCGCGGGTCACTTGAAACGCAATAACGCGCGTCAGACGACAGAACTTACTATTAGTTCAGTCCGTAACTCCGGAGTGATCTTCACCTCAAGACGGTCAACCGGGCTTCCACCATGCCCCGGTTCGCTGTCAGCCGCAATTCAAGGTTACTCGGCTCCCTCATCGCTTCTATCTTATGGAATAGTATTTTATTGACTAATTATACAGCAAAAGCTCAGCGGTCATACCACAGAGGGCTCCAAGGCGTTATCATGTTATCAGTTCATGATTCTTTGTTTCTGGAGGAAACTGAATGACAAGAACGACTTTTCTGGCAACTTTTATGGCGTGCTCCCAATGTAGATCCCAATACGGCCTTTCTGGGAAATGGCGCGCTTGCGATCGGGCTTGGCAACTGGGCAACTGCATCTGCTTTCAACATGATGTATGGGGATTATGATAACCCCAGGTATGTACCCTATTGGTATGTTGACCTTTATCGCTCGGCAATCGAAAATGGTGCTACACACGTTGATTTTTCCAGCGCGCACCTCAACTTCCA
>CAYVGQ010000125.1:0-2393 GCA_964450295.1 uncultured Phascolarctobacterium sp.
TCCTTTATCGTATCCCTGATTGTAATTCCTATCGTATGGCCTTTCTTCCCCGCTCAATAATATTTGACGGTGTTGAAACTCAGAAGTACTTATTTTTAAAATTAAAATAGGCGTGATAATTATCACGTCTATTTTTTTATATTGATTTTGTGAAATTTTTGAGAGGAAGAGCTTTAGAGTGTATCCTTTAGAGTAAAAATTTGTTATAATAAGAAATGGTCTAATAGGACAGTGTATTTCAGAAAAATAGCGATGAAGGGATTGTTTTTTTTGGAGGAAATATATAGAGAAGAATCACAGATCAGTGATCGCAGGATGCAGATTTCTTATGGTGGCTTGGCCGTTATCACCGTGCTCTGGATTTATGAAGGTTATCGTTATATAAACACGGGCTATTTTAGCCCATTGGGTTGGGGTTTTAATATTTTGTTTTTGCTCATGTGGATTTGGCGCGTTGTTTTCAAGTATACTTATATTTTACGTGAAGGAGAAATGGAGATTATCAGTCACGGACTTGGCATAAAACGCAGTTATAAAGTTGATCTGACTAAAACGGAGAGCTACACCAATAAATATATTAAGAGTTTTTTCAGAAAAACGAAAATTCATCATTATATCCATAGGTACTCTTCTGTAGACCCCAATGAACAGAGACTACTTGTTTTTACGGAAGGCAAGGATAATAAAAAATTAGCGGGTGTTCTTTTTAAAAGCAGTGAGAAATTTTTGCGTGAATTGCGCAGGCAAATGCCTGATAAATTTCTGAATTTAAATTGATTGGTCAGAGAGGAGATAAGAGATGGAGATGCTGGCAGATGTTGATAGCGCTTTAATTTGTGCGCGTATAATTCAGGTCTTTGTAGGAGCTTTTTTTTATATTTTTATAATTGCTAAAATTATTGGGTCTGAAAATAAAGCGAAATGGTTTAAAAGACGTATGAAATATACCTTCTTCAATAGAAGGGGTATTTTTGGTGAATATATTAACTTTGGCTATCCGATAACCTGGCAGGGTGTAGGTGTTTTTTTGGCTATTTATGGCGTGCTTTTTGGATTTGGCTACTGGTATGTGTTTTTATATGCATATAATTAAAGGAGAGTAATGATGGCTGAAATGAAAGCTGAAATTATAGGCTTGTTAATAGAAAAGCGCGGTGAAAGAGCTAAAATTAAAATTGACAAGGATAAAAGTAAGAGTGCAAAAATCCCCAAATATCTTGAAGCTTGGTGTCCAATCAATGCTCAAGTAGGCGATGTCGTGGGCATTGAGTATCAGGAAATGAATAAAATGAAGATGCAGATGATTCTTTACGGATTTCCGGTTCTGGCGGTAATAGCGGGCGCTGTTTTCGGTAATGGCGTCTCAATATTTTTTGGTATTGACAAGGTGATGCCGATGCTGCTGAGCGTAGTAATCTGGCTTCTAATTGCAGTAAATTATGTACGCATTTTCAAACGCGATGCTGTCAGAGAGGGTATGCAGCCGGTGGTAATTGAAATCGAAGCTCCTGACCCTATAATTTTCGATGATGATGAGTCTGATCAAGCAAAGCAATAGGCGCGCGGATGAAGATTAGATTAGCGTCAGGATCACCGCGTCGTTTAGAACTATTACGGCAAATCGGTTTGGAAGTAGAAGTTTGTGTAAGCGAGTTTTCAGAAATCAGCGTTGGTGAGAAAACTGCCGCAGAAGTAGTCGCCTTCAATGCGCTTGGTAAAGGAAGAAGTGCTGTCAGCAAGTGGGGAACAAAGATACCCCTTATAGCGGCGGATACTGTTGTGGAGTTGGATGGCGAAATTTTTGAAAAACCGAAAAATGTGGAGAATGCCACAGAAATGTTGCGGAGATTATCTGGGAAATGTCATCGAGTTTTAACCGGCGTTGCTGTATTTTATCAGAAGCGTGAGTTGGCTACAACAGTTGAGACTAAAGTATGGTTTAGAGAGCTGACTGAGATTGAGATTGCCGCTTATGTGAGTACAGGAGAACCTCTTGATAAAGCTGGAGCTTATGGAATTCAAGGGCGAGGTGCAATTTTAGTCGAAAAAATAGAAGGTTGTTATAATAACGTCGTGGGCCTGCCGCTCACCCGCTTGTATCAAACAATGGCACAAATTGGAGTGAGGGGCTTTTGAAAAAATCTATAAAGGCCTTGTCGGAAGATGACAGACCGCGTGAAAAACTGGCGCATTATGGAGCGTCTGTCTTAAGTAATTCAGAATTGCTGGCTATTTTGATCAGGACCGGCACACGTGAACGTTCTGCTTTAAGAATTGCTGAAGAACTAACGGGTTCAGACGGTCTTTATCAAAATATTGCTTGCGTACACAATGTGGCTGAATTGGCTAAAATAAAAGGGCTGGGGATAGCTAAAGCGGCCACTATTTTGGCA
>CAYVGQ010000125.1:2403-4516 GCA_964450295.1 uncultured Phascolarctobacterium sp.
TAGAGCTAGGCCGGCGCGTTGCTACGGCGGGTAAAACAGAAAGATCAAAGATCAATTCACCGCAAACCGGTGCAGATATTTTAATGCCAAGGTTGCGTTATGAACGGCATGAAAAATTTTTGACGGTACTGCTGGACAGTAAAAATAGGATCATGCGAATAGAACAGATTTCTGAAGGATCTGTTAATAGTGCTGTCGTACATCCCCGGGAAGTTTTTGCCCCAGCACTTTTGTATCATGCAGCTGCTATTTTAGTAGCACACAATCATCCTTCAGGCGATCCTAAACCAAGCAATGAAGACCGGAAACTGACAGAAAGTTTAGCTACTTCCGGAAGAATTATGGGAATTCCGCTGATTGACCATTTAGTCATAGGGGATGGTATATTTTTTAGCTTTAGAGAGCAAGGCTATTTGAATTAATGAGGTGTTAAAGAATGTTTGATGTTTTTAAAAGTTTTGCGCATGACATGGGAATCGACTTGGGTACTGCTAATACTTTAGTTCATGCTAAGGGTAAGGGTATTATCATTCGTGAACCGTCGGTAGTGGCTGTCGACAGAGAAAATAAAGAAGTTTTAGCTATAGGTGCTGAAGCTAAGCAAATGATTGGAAGAACACCCGGTCATATCGTGGCTATTCGACCAATGAAAGACGGCGTTATTGCGGACTTTGATATTACTCAATCGATGCTGAAATATTTTATCAAAAAAGCGATTGGTAAACATTCTTTCGTTCGTCCCCGCATAGTTGTAGGTGTTCCTTCCGGCGTTACTGAGGTTGAAAAGAGAGCGGTTATTGACGCCACTGTACAGGCGGGCGCTCGCGAGGCATATCTTATCGAGGAACCTATGGCTGCGGCTATCGGTGCCGGATTGCCGGTGCAGGAGGCGACTGGCAGTATGGTCGTTGACATTGGCGGCGGTACCTGCGAGGTTGCTGTCATTTCATTGGGAGGAATTGTTATCAGTCGGTCTATACGTACTGGTGGTGATTCCATGGATGATGCTATTGTTCGTTATATCAGAAAAGCTTTTAGCTTGCTGATTGGTGAGCGCACAGCAGAAGAAATAAAAATAACAATTGGTACGGCTATGGATGTTGATCAACCTACGGAAATGGATATTCGAGGCCGCGATTTAGTTACCGGCTTGCCCAAAAATTTGACAATTAATGCCAATCAAATTTGCGAAGCCTTAAGCGAGCCTGTTGCCAATATTCTTGATGCGGTACGCAATACTTTAGAGCGTACTCCGCCGGAACTTGCTGCTGATATTATGGATCGAGGGATTGTAATGACCGGAGGCTCGTCTTTACTGCG
Organism: uncultured Phascolarctobacterium sp.; assembly: GCA_964450295.1. Taxonomy (GTDB): domain Bacteria; phylum Bacillota; class Negativicutes; order Acidaminococcales; family Acidaminococcaceae; genus Phascolarctobacterium. The sequence continues at coordinate 3,724 of CAYVGQ010000125.1, forward strand.
CGATCTTGACCGTTTGTTGAGCAAAGAAACCGGTATGCCGGTTTATGTATCTGACGACGCATTATCATGCGTTGCCTTGGGAACAGGGATTTCAGTAGAAAATGTTGATATCTATAAAAAAGGTTTTATGACATCCCATAATAAATAAAGGCTGAAATAATTGTGAGTAAGAAGAAACTGAGTCTGTTTTTAATCATAATAGCGTTACTTGCTTTTATGGCGTTGGCAATTGAAGGCAATATTCGTTTCCCTGTGCTGAGCAGAGTAGTGCTTACTATTTTAACTCCATTTAACAGTGGAGTTCAGGCTATAACAGGCGCGGGTGCTTCTTTGCGGGACAAAATAAAAGCTGTGACTGTGATGGAAGCAGAGAATGAGCAACTGAAAAGAGAGAATGCCGAACTGCGTTGGGCCAATATAAAAATGGCCGAATTTTATGCTGAAAATAAACGGCTTATCAAACTGTTACAGTATAAAGAACATACACCGGATCAACATTTGCTGCCGGCTAAGGTCGTTGGCAGCAACATGGGAGATTTGCAGGATGTGATAATCATTGATTGCGGCGCGTCTGCCGGTATAGATAAAGAAATGGCAGTGGTCACAGGTGACGGTATTGTGGGGCTGGTTGATGAAGTTTATCCTAATGCGGCTAAAGTCATGTTGATTACCAGTAGTCGTTGCAAGATTGGTGCCCGTATTTTAAGGGCCGATTCACGAGCTGTAGGCGTTATTAAAGGCCGCAGCACGGAAGGACTGCCTTTGGAAATGGAACATTTACCGCGTGAAGCCG
>CAYVGQ010000126.1:0-3737 GCA_964450295.1 uncultured Phascolarctobacterium sp.
CATTCTGCAATACATAAGTAAGCAAAGTACAGGAGGTGAAACAACTATAGCCCCGCACAGAAAATAATCAATGAAAGGATGCCGTATATGGAACAAGATAAAAACCTTACAGCAGATATCCAGAAGGAAGAGTCAGCAGAAGGAAATATTCCTCCTGTTACTTTTGATGAATTCACGCCGCCATCCTATGATGAGTGGAAGCAGGAAGTAGTCACCGCCCTAAAAGGTGGTTCTTTTGAGAAAAGCATGTTTACTAAAACCTATGAAGGTATTACCCTAAACCCTATCTACAGACTGGAAGATCAGGAGAATTTTACTCATAATAAAACCTATCCAGGAATGGAGAGTAATTTGCGTGGTGCTAATGCCGGCGGTTATATCCACAAAGTTTGGACTATTGCTCAGGAGTGTGATGGTAAAACTCCGACCGAAGCTAATGAAATGGTCAAATATGAACTTTTAAAAGGCACTACTGCAGCCAGTTTTATTTTAGATACGGCAACGCGCAAAGGCCTTGATAGCAACAAAGCAGAAGCAGAGGATATCGCTGATATTGGTGTGTCTTTGGCTACAGCAGCAGACATTGAAAAACTTTTGAGCGATGTTGATCTCGAGAAATTTGAAATCAATATTTATGCCGGTGCATCTAATATTGCGCTTTTGGCAGCTGTTGCGACAGCCTGTGCAAAGAAAGGCTTGTCGCTTGAAAAACTGCATGGTGCGGTTACTGCCGACCCTATTGGGGAACTGGCATTAGATGGCGAATTGATGCGTCCTTTGGATGAATATTATGATGAAATGGCGCACAGCATCGCCTGGGCTGAAAAATATGCTCCGCAGCTGCGTACTGTTGTAGTCAATACCGATGTTTATCACAACGGCGGCGCTAATGATGTTCAGGAAGTTGCGTATGCAATGAATGAAGCTGTAACCTACATGCGTGCGATGGAACGCCGTGGTGTTGATATTAACGCCTTCTGTCGTCATCTGCGGTTCCATTTTAGTATTGGTGCGAACTTCTTTATGGAAATTGCCAAGCTGCGTAGCTTGAAAATGATTTGGGCACAAATTGTTAAAAACTGCGGTGGTGACGAAGAAGCGCAAAAAATCAATCTTTATGTCAGCACATCTACCTTCTGCCAGACTCAGTACGATCCGTATGTAAATCTATTGCGTGCGGCGACTCAGTCTTTCTCCGCTGTTGTCGGCGGTATGGATGGTATGTATGTTAAACCGTTTGATCACTGTATCCGGCCTAGTGATGAATTCTCGCGCCGTATTGCCCGTAATATCCAGATTATGGAACAGCATGAGTTTAATTTCTTGGAGCCGATTGATGCTTCCGGTGGTAGCTGGTATATTGAAGCACTGACAGAATAATTTACTGAAAAATCTTGGGCGAAATTCCAAGAGATAGAAAATCTTGGCGGGTTGATTTCCGCTCTTAAAAACGGCAAGGTACAAAGCGCTATTAAAAAAATCCTCGAAGAACGCTTTAAAAATCTTGCTACAAGAAAAGACCGTGCTGTCGGTAATAATATATATCCGAACATGACGGAGAAGCTTTTGGAAGTTCCGGAAGTTGATTTTGCAAAAATCATCAGTGAACGTAATTTAGCATTGGAAGTTAATCTTAAAGCTCGTGATAATGCATATATAGAAGCAGTGTTGAATGATCTTGGCAAACGTGATGCCAGTGAATTGGGGTCTTTGGTAGCAGATGCTGAAAAAGCACTGCAGGCAGGGGCTACTATGGGCGAAATTTCTGTAGCTCTTACCGGAGATTCTCAAGGCGAAGAAGTTGAGGCTATTGCACCGCACCGCTGGAGTGAACACTATGAAGCATTGCGTATGCGTACAGAAGACTTTATTGCTAAAACTGGTGAAAATGTTAAGATTTTCCTGGCGAATATGGGCCCCATTCCGCAGCATAAAGCTCGCGCTGATTTTGTAACTTCTTTTATGCAGGTAGCAGCTTTTGATGTAATGACTAATGACGGTTTCCCGACAGTCGAAGAAGCGGTTAAAGCAGCACTTGAATCCGGCGCTAATGTAACTATTGTCTGCTCCACTGATGCTACTTATCCGGAACTGGCTCCGGCTGTAACTAAAGGGCTCAAGGCAGCAAAACCGGAAATGAAAGTATTTCTTGCAGGCGCTCCCAGCGCAGAACTTAAAGAAATTTGCGATGCAGCTGGCATGGATGATTACATCAGCGTAAAATCTAACTGCTATGAGACGCTACTCCGTATGCAAAAAGAAAGGGGGATGTTCTAAGAATGTCCAGAATTCCTGATTTTAGCCAAATACCCTTTCAGCAGGCAGGGCCACAAGGCGAAGCCGAGTTTGCCGCATGGAAGGATAAATTTAAAAATGAAACCGGTAAATCTTTTGAAGAAAATTTTTACCGTACAATGGAACAAATTAATGTTGCACCTTTATACGATGCAAGCAGTTATAAGAATTGTAGCCATTTACGTTATATGGCAGGTATTCCACCGTTTTTACGTGGACCTTACTCCACGATGTATGTAACAAAACCTTGGACAGTACGTCAATATGCAGGTTTCTCTACTGCCGAGGAATCCAATGCGTTTTATCGCCGTAACCTGGCAGCAGGTCAAAAAGGTCTTTCCATTGCTTTTGACCTTGCAACTCACCGTGGTTAAGACTCTGACCATCCGCGTGTTGTTGGCGACGTAGGTAAAGCGGGCGTTGCTGTAGATTCCATTTTAGATATGGAAATTCTTTTTTCCGGTATTCCGCTGGATCAGATGTCCGTATCGATGACCATGAATGGCGCAGTTTTGCCTGTTTTAGCGTTCTACATCCTGGCTGGTGAAGAACAAGGTGTAGACAGATCTGTTATGGCCGGTACTATTCAAAATGATATTTTGAAAGAGTTCATGGTACGTAATACTTATATTTATCCGCCGACCCCTTCCATGCGTATTATTGGCGATATTTTTGAATACACATCTGCGTATATGCCTAAATTTAACAGTATCTCTATTTCCGGCTATCATATGCAAGAAGCCGGCGCAACTGCTGATATCGAACTGGGCTATACTCTAGCTGACGGTCTTGAATATCTGCGTACCGGTACTGAACATGGGCTTACCATTGACCAATTCGCACCGCGTCTGTCCTTCTTCTGGGCAATAGGTAAAAACTATTTCATGGAAATTGCTAAAATGCGTGCCGGTCGCATGCTATGGGCTAAAATTGTTAATTCTTTTGGACCGAAGAAAACAAAATCTATGGCCTTGCGTACACATTCACAAACTTCCGGCTGGAGCTTGACCGAGCAAGATCCGTTCAACAATATTACTCGTACCTGTATTGAAGCTATGGCGGCTGCATTAGGACATACTCAGTCTTTGCACACTAACGCTTTGGACGAAGCTATTGCTTTGCCGACAGATTTCTCCGCGCGTATTGCACGTAATACTCAACTCTATATTCAAGACGAAACCAAAGTTTGTAAAGTTATCGATCCTTGGGGTGGTTCCTACTATGTAGAAGCTCTCACCAACGAGCTAATACAAAAAGCTTGGGGTCATATTCAAGAAATCGAACAATTGGGCGGTATGTCTAAAGCCATCGATACCGGTCTTCCTAAAATGCGTATTGAAGAAGCTGCTGCTCGCCGTCAAGCACATATTGATTCCGGTGCCGAAAAAATTGTTGGCGTTAACGACTATCGTCTGGAAAAAGAAGATCCGTTGGATATTTTG
>CAYVGQ010000126.1:3747-4022 GCA_964450295.1 uncultured Phascolarctobacterium sp.
ATACTGCAGTACGTCTGGCACAGATCGAACGTCTTAAAAAATTACGCACTAACCGCGACAGTGAGAAAGTTGAACGTTGCCTGCAGGCCATTACCCATGCCATGGAAACCGGCGAAGGTAATCTGCTGGAACTGGCTGTTGACGCTGCTCGTGCCCGTGCATCCAAAGGCGAAATCTCTGATGCTGTAGAAAAAGTATGTGGGCGTCATAAAGCTATCATACGTTCTATTTCAGGTGTTTACAGCAGTGAGTTTGCAGATGAAGATGTTATCAAA
>CAYVGQ010000126.1:4047-4477 GCA_964450295.1 uncultured Phascolarctobacterium sp.
TTTGAACAGTGCGAAGGGCGCCGTCCTCGTATCTATATCGCTAAAATGGGACAGGACGGACATGATCGCGGAGCGAAAGTTATTTCTACCGCTTTCGCAGATATGGGCTACGACGTAGATATCGGCCCTCTGTTCCAAACTCCGGAAGAAGCTGCTCAGGACGCAGTTGACAACGACGTTCATATCGTCGGTATGAGCTCGCTGGCTGCAGGTCATAAAACTTTGATGCCGCAGCTGGTAGAAGAACTTAAAAAACGCGGACGTGAAGATATCATGGTTGTTATCGGCGGTGTAATTCCTGCCCAGGACTATGATTATCTTTACGAACACGGTGCAGCAGCTATTTTTGGACCCGGCACCATTATACCTGTCTGCGCTAAAAAAGTACTGGAAGAGTTAAACAAACGCTTGGGAGACTAAGCTATGACAG
>CAYVGQ010000127.1:0-4448 GCA_964450295.1 uncultured Phascolarctobacterium sp.
CCCTCGTATATTCTGTCGCACGATTCATCGACAGTAAACCAAAAGATTTCTCGAAAGTATCAGCCATGAGTAAAGTATTTCCGAGCGATGTCGCCATGAAAGTGGTGGTTGACGCCATACAGGTCTTCGGTGGCTACGGCTATATGAAAGAATATCCTGTAGAGAAAATGATGCGTGATGCTAAAATTATGCAAATTTATGAAGGAACTAATCAGATTCAAAGACTGGTTATTGCTAATAAAATTCTTTATTAATCTTCGTCTTCAAAATCCGGTACCTAGCGGTACCGGATTTTTTATATACGAGAATCATACTGTTATGCAAAATATAAATCTTTTATAGTGTGGCAACTTAGCTTAGAGTCTTTAAAAACAGCTTTTCTATAAAGTCGTTAAACATTGAAAAAAGATTAATTTAAAGGTATAATAATTAAAGGAATTTTTATAAATATAGGAGTAATCTATGATATTAATTTGGCTGGCGGCGTTAGTTGTTTTGCTTGACCAAGTGACAAAAAGTATAGTTGTCAGTTCGATGGTGGAAGGCCAGAGTATCCCCGTCATTCATAATATTTTTCATTTGACTTATATTTTAAATCCGGGAGCGGCCTTTGGTATGTTTGCAAATAGCCGTACTTTCTTTATGGGGATAGCATTGTTGGTAATAGCGATAATTTGGTGGTTTCGCAGAGAAATTTTAGCTGAACCTTTATGTGTGCGGGCAGGTACAGCGCTTTTCTTGGGTGGTGCGATTGGAAATTTAATCGACAGAACTAAAAACGGTTTGGTAGTAGACTTTCTTGATTTTCGTATCTGGCCGATTTTTAATATTGCAGATATTGCTATTTGCGTAGGAGTGGGATTTATTATATGGAATTTACTACAGACGGAAATACTGCAATAATAGAAGAAATTTTGGTGGGGGCGGAAGATGCAGGGCAACGCGCTGATATTTATTTAGCGGCACAAACCGATGTTTCGCGCTCTGCTATGCAAAAGCTCTTGGAAGAGGGCAGAGTAAGCAACGGCACGAAAATTTTGAAGGCTAATTATAAAGTAAGATCGGGGGATACGATAAGGATTGTTTTTAAGGAGCCGGAACGATTGCAAGTTGAGCCTAAAAATATCCCTTTGAATATTATTTTTGAAGATAAAGATGTCGTCGTCATCAACAAAGCACGTGGTATGGTTGTACATCCTGCTCCGGGTAATTATACAGGTACGCTTGTCAATGCGCTTTTATATCATTGTCGAAACTTGTCGGGTATCAACAGCGTTATTCGACCGGGAATTGTGCATCGACTGGACAAAGATACTTCAGGCATCATGGTTGCGGCTAAAAACGATAAGGCGCATATTTCTCTTTCCAAACAGCTTCAAAATAAAACAGCGCATCGCTCTTATCTCGCTATTGTGAGAGGAAACATCAAAGATGATAGCGGAACGATAACGGCGCAGATTGCCCGGAATAAAGTTGATAGAAAAAAAATGGCGGTGGTAATGGCAGGCGGACGCGATGCTGTTACTGATTATGAAGTATTGGAACGTTTTGGCCGTTTTACTATTGTACGCTGTCAATTGCGTACAGGACGGACGCATCAAATTCGTGTACATATGGAATATTTAGGGTATCCGCTGGTCGGTGATCCTAAATATTCGCCAATGAAAGTCCCGTTTGCAATTACTGGACAGGCGTTGCATTCACAGAAACTTGAATTCACGCATCCGCGTACAGGCGAGAGATTGCATTTTGAAGCTCCTCTGCCAGAGGATATGCAAAAGATTATTACCCGTTTACGCAATGGACAATTTTAAAAAACTTGAGGTGAGCAACATGAGTAAGGTTATAAAGAAAAATATTATCATGGATGGCGAAGGAATGCGTCGCGCCTTAGTCCGTATCGCACACGAGATTATTGAAAAAAATAAAGGCGTTGGCAATGTCGTTCTTGTAGGAATTCGTACCCGCGGCGTGCCTTTGGCACAACGTATTGCAAGCGAAATTGAAGCTATTGAAGGGATAAAATTAGAAGTTGGTATGCTTGACATCACGCTTTATCGCGATGACTTATCAACTTTAGGCTATAATCCTGTGGTTCATGGAACGGATATTGATTTTGATCTTAATGGTAAAATTATTGTTTTGGTTGACGATGTTCTTTACACGGGACGAACGATCAGAGCGGCCTTGGATGCCATTATTGACATGGGGCGCCCCCAAGGAATTCAACTGGCTGTGCTTGTTGACCGTGGGCATAAAGAACTGCCGATCAGAGCTGATTTTGTAGGTAAAAATGTACCGACTGCGCATAAAGAAACAATAGAAGTAACTTTAAAGGAAAATGATGATATTGATGAAGTATTTATTGGAGAAGTAATTCCGGGATAAGAGGTAAAAGAATAGAGAAGATATGTCAAGCGGCAAAGATAAAATGATTGCCTGTGATACTCCTATAATGCCGCGTGTAGACTTAAGTTGCATGAAAGTGAGATAGAAATAATGGGAAAAATTGCATCTGCAAATGAAATACTTTATCATATTGGCATTTCTCCGCAAATGATCAAAGGAGCAAAGTATGCCTTGCTGCCCGGTGATCCGGGACGAGTAGAGTCTTTGGCAAAAGCTCTGGGACCGGCGGAGCTGATTGGCTGTCATCGTGAATATACCAGTTGGCTTGCAGAAATAGCAGGAGAAGCGGTACTTGTTTGTTCTACCGGGATGGGTGGGCCCTCTGTTGCAATTGGCATGGAGGAGCTTGCCTGTTTAGGAATAAAAAACTTTATACGGATTGGAACGACCGGTTCTATTCAGGAAAAAGTGGCAATGGGTGATCTTGTAATAAATAAAGCCGCAGTTAGATTAGATGGTACTTCCGGACACTATGCACCTCGTGAATTTCCAGCTGTTGCTTCCTTTGAATTGACATATGCCTTACAGCAGGCTGCGAAGAAACTGGATATTCCACATCACACGGGAATTTCTATTTCCAGCGATACTTTTTGGCCGGGGCAGGAACGTTATGACAGTTTTACAGGTTATGTACGCAAAGCATTGCAGGGAAGCTTAAGGGAATGGCAAGAACTTGGAGCCCTCAATTACGAAATGGAAACGGCGACGCTATTTGTCGTTGCCCAAAGTTTTGGATTAAAGGCAGCGTCTGTTTGCGGTGTCGTCGCCAAGCGAACCGAGAGTGAAATGGTAGCGCCTCCGGAAACATATAAACTAGCCTCAGAACGCTTTCAAGCAGTTGTGAAGCTGGCTTTGCAAGATTTGATAAAGGCAGGTAAATAAAATGGGCAGAAGCATTATCTTATTATTAGATTCATTTGGTATTGGCTATGCACATGATGCGAATAAGTTTGGTGACCATGGTGCGGATACTTTAGGGCATATTTGTGAATGGATGGCGGTTAATCGTAAAAATACAGACGGAAGTCCCCAATATTTGACGCTTCCAAATCTTGCAGGTTTGGGACTGGAGGCGGCGGCCGAACTAAGTCGCGGTAAAAGTTTGGCTTGGCCGCTGAACAGTGCTGCCTACACTGTAAGTGGAGCTTACACATACGCGGAAGAGATTAGTCATGGTAAAGATACTTTAAGCGGACATTGGGAAATAACAGGTGTACCGGTCTTGTTTGACTGGGGATATTTTCCTAAACAACAGCCGTGTTTCCCAGAAGAACTGGTTCAAAAAATTATTGAAAAAGGTCGCTTGCCCGGGGTTTTGGGAGAAAAACATGCTTCGGGAACAGAAATTATTAAAGAATTGGGCGAAGAACATTTAAAGACAGGAAAACCTATAATCTACACGAGTGCGGATAGTGTTCTTCAGATTGCGGCGCATGAAGAAAACTTTGGTTTGCAACAACTGTATGAGCTGTGTAAAATTTGCTATGAACTGGTTAAACCCTATCATATAGCACGTGTTATAGCGCGACCTTTTGTGGGAAGCAGTGCAAAAGATTTTGTGCGAACCGGTAATCGTCATGATTACGCCGTTCCGGCTCCCGGACCTACTTTGTTAGATAAACTTGTAGAAGCTGGCGGCAGTGTATATGCTGTCGGAAAGATTGCCGATATTTTTGCTCATCGCGGCATTACTAAACACTATCCGGCCAGCGGATTGGATAATTTGATTGAGGCGGCTCTGCAGGCAGTTAAGGATGCCCCGGATAAAAGTTTAATTTTCGTTAATTTTGTTGACTTTGATTCATCTTTTGGTCATCGCAGAGATGCCAAGGGTTATGGTGAAGCTCTTGAATATTTTGACAAACGTCTGCCGGAATTTATGGCGTTGTTGCAGGCAAACGATTTGGCATTGATCACGGCAGATCATGGTTGCGATCCTACTTTCCCAGGCACAGACCATACTAGGGAATATGTCCCTATTTTAGCATATACTAAAGGTATTGATAAAGATATCAACCTTGGAACAAGAGAGACATTTG
>CAYVGQ010000128.1:0-218 GCA_964450295.1 uncultured Phascolarctobacterium sp.
TGCCTCCTTACTTGAACCGGAAGCTTGTTTCTCAACGATGATTGCATATTCAAAATTGCGTCTTCCTTTAAAGGCCGGAATCATAATATTATCAGACTGGCTTAAATCAGCCTGAATACCCCAAAATTTAAAATTTTCCAGTACACCTCCGCGTAACCTCAGTGCACTTTCCAGATTATTGGGATTACCAATCGCCTTGATTTCATAAGGTGGGGCAG
>CAYVGQ010000128.1:228-4410 GCA_964450295.1 uncultured Phascolarctobacterium sp.
ATTGTTGTTAACTGACAAAGTCGGTCCGGCGCAACGAATCTCACTCATCGCAACAATTCGCTCTCCATTGATGGCGATAGCCTCTGCGCCTGCCGCCCGTAGCTCATTGATAACTCGCAGCAAATCATCGTCATGAATGATGTAAAGGTTAGGATTTTCACCGGGCTTGCTGGCAATCTTACTATCATCCAGCACCAGCCTAATACCCTTGCCACGCATCTCCAAATCCCCGGAAAACGCTTTCAGTTTTGTAATTTCCTGGGCTACAACTTCATCTCCGGCGTTAGCCTGCAACTTTTCCAGCTCTTTAGCCAAGCCGTCGCGTTCTGTTTCTACTACTTTCAATCGGTCGGATAAATCCTCTGCGCGTTGAATATTGATAGTTTTTTGTCGTTCGGTAGTTTTAAACTGTGTTGCTAACATAAAACCGAGTACGGCGCAAACCAACGCAATTAGAATTTTTGCATGTTTATTCGCAAACATTTTATCCTCCGTCATCATTCTTTCTGTACTACTGTTCCAATTTAATATATGGCTTTGTAAATGTCAAGTCAATAAATTCTACTCTGATGTTTTTTGCTTTTATTTCATTAAAAACAGTAACAAATAACTCTAGTTTATCCATTATTTGATAAACATCACCCAGCAACATCGGGTAGCCATACTGCAGATAAAACTTTACATTATTTTGTGAATCTAAAGCAATTTCAGAAATATGAGCAACCGTGTCACGATCAAGACGACTTAAAAAATTTAAAATCAGCAACACCTGCTTCTCACTAATTTTATCACCGAAATAAATATTACCGGTCACAATACCTGATAGCACAGGTGCGTTAGCGTCTTTAATACCGTTGCTGACCTCCATTACCACACCATTATAGTCAACTTTGGCATAACCTTTATAAGAACAGGCCAAATATACCGCAGGACGACGTTCCGTAATTTTGACCAACATCACTCCCGGCCAGCTGTATGAAACAGCGGCTTTTTCGAAACGCACATCATGCGCAAGAGCCTTTTTTACTTTCCAAGGCGAAACCACAAATAAATTTGTTGGTTCTTCCACTCCCGCCAGCTGCAAGATTTCTTTTGTACTTACTTTATCAGTACCTTCGACATTGATGCTACCAAAAGCAAAACCAGGTTGACGCACCCACTGCCAACCGGCGGCCAGCAATGCGCTACAAATTATAAAAAAACAAACGCAACGCAAAAGGCGCACCCGACGTCTTCTACGTTCTTTTCGTAAACGCTCCCGTGTCGACTGCACCCCTCTCACCTCACATTATCACTCATAAATTTCGGTTATTTGTCATTTAAAGAAGCCGAAAGCAAAATTTTTTCACATAAATCCGGGAAAGAAATACCCACTGCCGCTGCCGCTTTAGGCACTAGACTTGTAGCTGTCATACCCGGCACAGTATTAACTTCAAGAACGTAACCTCTGCCGTCAGCGTCCAGCATCACGTCAGCACGAGCAACACCGCTGCAACCTAAAGCTTTATAAGCAGCTACTGCCAGCTCCTGCACCTTTTTTGTCGTATCTTCATCCACCGGCGCCGGTACTAGGTACTCGGTTTCACCCTTAGTATATTTAGAATGGAAGTCGTAGACTCCGGAATGAGGCACAATATTTATTACCGGCAATGCCACTATTTTGCCTTCCTCCTGCATTATAGCGACGGTAAGTTCTTTGCCTCTAATAAACTTCTCTACAACAACTTCGCGGGAATAGGTAAAAGCACTCTGAATAGCCCGGTCGATGTCGTTATCATTTTTAACTATCTCAACACCAATACTGGAGCCCTGCGTAGCCGCCTTAATAACCACCGGCAACTGCTTAAAGGTCCGCATTATTTCCTGCTTATAATCAATGGTCTCGCCTTTAACAAAAATCAATGCTTGCGGAGTAGCAATACCCTCGGCCTTCATAATGCGTTTGGAAGCGGCTTTATCCATTCCCAATGCGCTGGCCAGCATACCGGACCCTGTATATGGTATCTCAAGCATCTCCAGCAGTGTTTGCAGACGGCCGTCTTCGCCGTACAAACCATGCACCGCATTAAAAACAACTTGTGCACCACATTCTGCCAACTGCACCGCCAGTTTTTTTGGTTCCAAATCTATTTCAGCTACATTATAACCTTTTTCACGTAACGCACAAGCGATGGCAGCGCCTGTGACCAAAGATATTTCACGTTCTGCCGAAGGCCCCCCCATTACTACTGCGACAACATCTTTTTTATTCATCACTATCTACCTCTTTCAAGTTCGGTAACAAGTTCTTCTCCAACTTTAAAAATGTCGCCGGCACCAACAGTCATAATCAAATCTCCCGGTTCGGCAATGCTTAGCAAATATTCTTCCACTTTCGGCAAAGTCGGAATAAAGCTAACCTTTTGACCGGATGTTGCCGCTATCGCCTCAGCGAGCGTAGCGCCGCTTATACCGGCAATCGGAAATTCACCGGCAGAATAAATATCTGTCAATATCACTAGATCGCAGTCAGCAAAACAACGACTAAATTCATCAAACAACAACTTAGTGCGAGTATAACGATGTGGCTGAAAAGCACAAATTAAACGTTTCGGTTGAGTCTGACGTGCGGCTCTCAATGTTACGCAGATTTCTGTCGGATGATGAGCGTAATCATCTACCACCCAGAACTTTTTCAACGCTGCCAAAATTCCTGGCAGAGGTATTTCCATGGCCTGCGCTGTGGCGATTGCCCCCAGAGAATTCAGCACATTATGCTGCCCCGGTACAATTAACTCCACCTTACTCAAAAACATCCCGTCTACATACAGCTCGTAACAGGTGCCGTTGACGCCGTACTCTATATTTCGTGCCTGATATCTTGCCTCTTCATTTTCTAAACCATAACTAATGACAGGCTTAGTACTCTCTACAGCCAACTGACGTAGTTTAGGGCTGTCCATACACAAAATTGCTGCCCCGTCCTCTTTGATATTAGCCAGAAATTGTTTAAAAGCCTGATAAATATTTTCTTCACTGCCGTAATGATCCATATGATCATTTTCTATATTAGTAACAACCGCATATTTAGGATGAAATTTCAAAAAAGAACCATCGCTCTCATCTGCCTCAGCCACCACATAAGACCCCGAGCCATTACGAGCATTGCCGCCCAAACTGTTTACCTCGCCACCGATAATTACTGTCGGATCAACGCCTGACTCAACCGTAATACAAGCAATCATCGCACTAGTAGTAGTTTTTCCATGTGCTCCGGCCACAGCCACGCCGTTAGCTTGATTGATAATTTCAGCTAAAACATCAGACCTATGTAAAACGGGGACATTGCGTTTTTTTGCCTCCACCAGCTCGGGATTATCAGAATAAATAGCCGTAGATACAACGACAGCATCCGCATCATCTATTTGACATTCTGCATGTCCCATATACACTAATGCGCCTTCCTGTGCTAGTTTTGCACCCATATGCCCGGCATTAAGATCGGAGCCGGACACATTATAACCCCGCTTAAGCAGAACATGCGCGATCGCGCTCATACCGGCTCCTCCGATACCGATAAAATGAATGTTTTGCAGACCTTTAATCACTAAAAGCCCTCCTCTGTCATTTTCTTACCAGCCCCAACGCCTGCCGCGCTATTTCCTTGGCCGCCTCAGGTCTTCCCAAACTTTTTGCTGCTGTTTTCATTGTTTCTAGCTGAGTTTCGTTGATCAATAATTTTTCTATCTCTTCCAGTACTTTTTCGCCTGTCAGTTCCTTATCCAAAATAACCGTAGCAGCGCCTGCCGCTTCCACAGCTCTGGCATTAAATTCCTGATGATTAGCCGTTGCATATGGATACGGCACTAAAATTGCCGGAACACCTTTTACCGCAAGTTCGGCAAGGCCTATCGCGCCGGCGCGAAACACAGCTAAGTCTGCTGCTGCCAAAGCAACCGGCATATTATGCAGATACGGTTTTATAATAATATTATCCTCAATCTGTCCGCGTTGCTCCATTGCATTCAGATAGCATTCATAATTAACTTCGCCCGTAGCGTGCAGAACCTGCACATCACTGCGTCCTGAAAGTTCTAGCTCTGCATACTGCATCGCTTGATTGATACTACGGGCGCCGCGGCTACCCCCGGAGACCAAGATAGTTTTTTTTACCGGATCCAGCCCCAATTCCAAAACAGCGTC
>CAYVGQ010000129.1:0-1195 GCA_964450295.1 uncultured Phascolarctobacterium sp.
CGACCGTGCTAAATATGGTTTTGACGGTAATACTTGCGGTGTTTTGATCTCTATCGACGAACAGTCTGCGGACATCGCTTTGGGTGTTGATAAAGCATTAGAAGCAAAAGAAGGAAATGCTGAGGAAAATGAGGGCGGTGCCGGCGATCAGGGCATGATGTTTGGCTATGCTACCAACGAGACCGAAGAATACATGCCACTACCAATTTCCTTGGCTCATAAATTAGCACGCCGTTTATCAGAGGTTCGCAAAAACGGAGCTTTGCCGTATCTGCGCCCCGATGGTAAAACTCAGGTTACGGTAGAATATGATGATGACAAACCCGTCCGCATTGATGCGGTCGTCATTTCTTCCCAGCATGCACCGGACGTTTCTATGGAGAAGATTCGCACAGATATCATGGAACAAGTAATAAAACCAATCGTGCCTGCAGATATGCTTGATGTTGAAACAAAATATTATATTAATCCTACAGGGCGTTTTGTTATCGGTGGCCCTCAGGGAGATTCAGGGCTGACCGGACGCAAGATTATTGTCGATACCTATGGTGGTATGGCCCGCCACGGCGGCGGTGCCTTTTCGGGCAAGGATCCTACAAAGGTAGACCGCAGTGCTGCTTATGCCGCTCGCTATGTCGCAAAAAATATCGTTGCCGCAGGTTTGGCTGATAAATGTGAGATCCAATTGGCCTACGCTATCGGAGTTGCCCAGCCGGTATCGGTTTTGGTGGATACCTTTGGCACTGGCAAAATTGCTGAGGATGAGATTGCGGAGTTGGTGCACAAAAACTTCTCGTTGAGTCCTAGCGGAATTATCAAGGCATTGGATTTGCGTCGCCCAATCTACAAACAAACGGCTGCTTACGGTCATATGGGACGTACCGATCTAGATGTGCCTTGGGAACGTACGGACAAAGCGGAACTGCTGAAAGCGCAAGCAGGTTTATAATTTTATAATCTCAGATCAGTCACAGCTTCTAAGGGAGCTGTGACTTTACTTTATTTTAGTATTTAAAGCTGCAGGTGCGAAAAAATAGAGGAATTTTGGATAAAATAGTAGAATTATTATAAGTTAAGTTAAGTTAAGTTAAGTTGGTATTAGATTCGGTTAGTTCTTTTAAGAGGTATATAGATGAAATATGTTAATGTGGCGATAAATCTGCCGGTAAAGAATTTGTTTAAACAATTTACATAT
>CAYVGQ010000129.1:1231-4377 GCA_964450295.1 uncultured Phascolarctobacterium sp.
AGCTGGCTCACGTTGATGTGGGCTGGCGTGTTGTGGTGCCTTTTGGAGCGCAGACCGTAGAGGGGTTTGTGACGTCCCTAGAGACAGAAGTATCGCAGGAATACGAATGTAAAAAAATTTTGGCAACGTTGGATACAAAGCCTTGGTTTGACAGGGAAATGCTTGCAACGGCTAAATGGCTGTCGGAGTATTATCTCTGCTCACCGGCGGAAGCTATGCGGCTGTTTATTCCCGGTAAAAGCGGTATCAAGCGGCAAGCTGTTTATAATAAAAGCGGGAAGTTGATTGCTTATGAATATGAACCGAAACTAAAGATTAAAACATGTAGCTATTTTGCGGTAACATCAGCGGGACTTGAGGCTTTGGAAGCATATGATAAGCGTAGCAGAGCGCAGATGCGTGCGTTGGCGGTGTTGGCAGAAGCAAAGCAGCCTTTGAGTGGTGAAGAACTTGCCGGTGAAAATATAAACGCGGCAATTCTGCGTACACTTATGAATAAGGGTTGGTGTGAACGTAGCGAAGGACGGATTCTGCGGAATAGTTATGCTAACAGATCTGCGCTTAAGGAAAGCCTGCAGCTGACGGACGAGCAGCGTGAAGCTGTTGTTAAAATTGACTCTGCCATAATTGAACAACGACAAGAAACATTTTTGTTGCAAGGAATTACGGGTAGCGGGAAAACGGAGGTTTATCTGCGGGTAGCAGCAAAGACGTTAGAGTTGGGGCGGCAGGTGCTATTACTTGTGCCTGAAATTGCGCTGACAGCACAGATAGTGAAACGTTTTCAGGCATGGTTTGGCGATGAAGTAGCGGTAGCTCACAGCAAACTTTCACAGAATGAAAGAGCCGATGTTTGGTATAAAATGCGAACAAAAACAGCAAAGCTTCTAATTGGCGTTCGCTCGGCGGTTTTTGCACCTTTTGCCGACTTGGGGTTGATTATTATTGACGAAGAACACGAGAGCAGCTATAAGCAGGATGAACGTCCTAATTATCATGCGCGGGACGTTGCCCTACGACGTGCCTTGCTAAACAGGGTGCCTGTGGTTTTGGGCAGCGCAACGCCTGATTTAGAAAGTTTTTATAAAGCAAAGCAGGGATTGTACACGCAATTACGCCTCTCACAGCGTGCAAACGGAAGCTTGCTTCCTAAAGTTAAAATTATCGATATGCGGCAAGAACTGCAGCACGGTAATCGTTCGGTATTATCCGGTGCTTTGTGCGATGCGCTGTTGCAGACCGTGGCTGTGGGTGAGCAGGCAATCATACTTTTAAATAGGCGAGGTTATTCGACTTTTGTTATGTGCCGAGACTGTGGTGCGACCATTGTCTGTCCACATTGCGCGGTTGCTTTGGTTTATCACAGTTCAGGCGAAGCTATGCGTTGCCACTATTGCGGAAATAAATTGCCGATACCGGACGAATGCCCCGGATGTCACAGCCGAAGAATTAAATTTTTTGGAACCGGTACTCAAAAGGCCGAAGCGGAGATAGCTGCATTGCCGGAAGTAAAAATTCTGCGTATGGATCAGGATTCTACAATGAAAAAATTTGCGCATGAGGATATCCTGCAGGCTTTCAGTAGTGGCACCTATAATGTGCTTTTAGGCACACAGATGGTTGCTAAAGGGCACGATATCCCGAATGTTACGCTGGTGGGCATTCTTTCTGCCGATTCTACGCTGAATCTACCGGATTTTAGAGCATCTGAACGCACTTTTGCATTGTTAACACAGGCTGCCGGGCGAGCTGGACGCGGAGATAAAGTAGGACATGTTGTTTTACAAACATATGATCCGGAAAATCCAGTCATTAGACTGGCGGCTGTGCAAGATTATAATGCCTTTGCGGTTGGAGAGCTGGAAATGAGACAGGAACTTTGTTATCCACCCTACACGGAAATGCTGAAAATAACAGTTTTAGATTCAGAAGAGGTACGCGGCAGTAGCTTGGCACAGCGAATCGTTAATTTTTTACAGACGCTGCAACTGAAGAACCCGGAGCAGGAAATACAAATACTGGGACCTTTCCCGGCAATTATTCCCAAAGTACGTGATCTGTACCGAATAAATATTTTGGTAAAAAGTTCACGTATGAAATTTATTAAGCAGGCTTTGTGGAACTCTGATTTCAAAGAATCTCGCAATGTCTATTTTGACGTTGATCCTATCAGCGTAGTGTAGAAATTGCTTACAAATTGAATTTTATGGTATAATATATGATACGAAAAATTAAGGAGGTCCGACCGTGGCTAAATTAGAAATTCTTGTTGCCGGTCACCCTGTGCTACGGTTAAAAGCACAGGAAGTAGAACGCATAGATAAAAAAACAATCCGTTTCCTAAACGATATGGCGGCGACCATGTACGCAGCTGACGGCATAGGTTTGGCGGCACCTCAGGTAGGTGTATCTAAACGCATAATAGTGATTGATATAGGTGAGGAAATCATCGAGTTGATTAATCCGGTCATAACAAAAAAAGAAGGTTCCGTTGTGGGGGGCGAAGGCTGTCTGTCGGTACCTAATTATGAAGGGGAAGTCGAGCGCGCAGAATATGTGGAATGTGAGTTCTTTAATCGTAAGGGCAAGCGCATAAAAATTTCCACGGATGGTTTGCTGGCGATTGCTATCCAGCACGAGCTTGATCATTTGGACGGAGTGTTGTTTATTGACAAAGCGACTGTATTGACGCCCAAAGAAACACCGGCCGCTATTAAGTAAGTGGCGATTAAAGGAGATAAAAATGAGAATTGTCTTTATGGGTACGCCAGATTTTGCAGTAGGCACTTTAAAAGCGCTGGTAGAATCAGGTAAACATGAAATAGCTGCCGTTATTACGCAGCCTGACCGACCGAAGGGGCGGGGACAAAAGATGCTGATGACACCTGTCAAAGAATATGCTTTATCGCAGAATCTGTCAGTTTATCAACCGGATAAAGTTAAGACACCGGTTTTTATTGAAGAGCTTAGAAAAATCCGTCCCGAAATTATCGTCGTTGCTGCTTTTGGACAGTTGCTCAACAAGGAGCTTTTGACACTGCCACCATTGGGATGCGTCAATGTGCATGCCTCGTTGCTACCTAAATATCGCGGCGCGGCACCGATACATTATGCTATTTTGCAGGGCGAACAGGAATCAGGCGTTA
>CAYVGQ010000130.1:0-2021 GCA_964450295.1 uncultured Phascolarctobacterium sp.
CAGATTACGGCGGAACAAATTGAAACCACCTTAAATGAAGACAAATCTATTAAAGCAGTTTTTCTGACGAGTCCTAATTACTACGGACAGGCAGCAGATATAGCCAGAATCGCCAAAATTGTGCATGCGCATGGGGCGGTACTTTTAGTAGACGAGGCGCATGGACCGCATTTAGGATTTTCAAAATTACTGCCGCCCTCGGCCCTAAAATCCGGCGCTGATGCTTGTGCTCAAAGCACACATAAAATAACAGGCGCGATGACGCAATGCTCGATGTTACAAGTCTGCGGCAAAAACCTGGATTTGGAACGCGCGGCTGATGTGATGAGTCTGCTGACAACTACCAGTCCCAACTACTTGTTGTTAGCTTCTTTGGATGCCGCTCGCTATCAGCTGGCGAGTAATGGCCGGAAAATGTGTGAGAAGGCTATTGCAGCAGCCGAAGCACTTCGACAGGTGCTGCGTTCTTTTGACGGGTTACGATTGCTGGAAGCTGATTGCATTGGCAGCGGCGGAGTTGCTGCTTTTGACAGTACCAAAGTTACCGTCAACGTGGCAGACTGGGGTTATACCGGTATCGAGGTAGGTATTTACTTGCGCCGGGCAGGCATTGCCGTAGAATTGACAGATGCTGATAATGTATTGTTTTTAGTTACCTATAGCGACGGCGGCAGCGATTACGCGGCTGTTCTTGCTAAAATACAAAAAGTTTTCTTAAAATTAGAACAAAATAAAAAACCGTTGCGCTTGCATTCAATCAGTCCGCAGCTTCCTGCACCGCAACAAGTATTGCCTTTGCGACAGGCTTTTAACAGCGCTAAAACAAGTATTGAACTTGGCAGTTCGGCAGGGCGGATTTGTGCCGAACAAATTAGCTTTTATCCGCCGGGGATACCGGTGCTTTTACCGGGAGAGCTGATTACAGAAAAAATTGTCAGCTACTGTGAAAATATGAAAAACTTGGGTTTGCCGGTCAGCGGAGCGGCGGACGGCAACCTGAGGGAAATAAGAGTGGTGCTTTGATGGAAAAAGGCTATTTTATTACATTAGAAGGTCCGGATGGCAGCGGCAAGAGTACGCAGTTGGAAATGCTGGCACAGTATCTGGAGCAAAAAGGATACGAAACCATACGAACTCGTGAGCCGGGCGGTTCTACAGTGGCCGAACGCCTGCGCCAGTTGGTGCTGGATCCCGGCCTGACAATAGATCGGCGCACGGAAACACTGCTATATTTGGCTGCGCGCGCAGACCATTTGGACAAAGTTATCAAGCCGGCGCTGGCGGCAGGAAAGACCGTTCTCTGTGATCGTTTCAGCGATTCAACGCTGGTTTATCAAGGACTTGTTCGCGGCTTGCCGTTAAGCGAGTTGAGCGAGCTCATTAATTTTGCCACCGGCAATCTGCAACCTGACCTCACCTTGCTTTTAGACGGAGAACCTGAACGCTTGTCTGTCCGTAGAGAGCAGCGCGGAGTGACAGATCGTTTTGAAAAGGAAGGTCTGGAGTTTCAAATAAAAGTACGCAATGGTTTTTTAGAACTGAGCAAGCTTTATCCGCAACGCATCAAAGTAATTGACGCGCTACAAACTAAGACAGCTGTCAGTATCGCTCTATACAAGGAGCTGCAGATACTGCTTGGCGCTGAGCGGTGAAAGGACATATATGTGGAAAGATATTCTGGGACATGAACAGAAGTTGCTGCGCCCGGGTGACCGGCCGCACGCACTGTTGTTTTACGGACCGGAAGGTATTGGAAAAAAACAACTGGGACTGCGTTTTGCCAGAACATTCCTGTGTCTGTCAGAGACAGACCAACCATGTGGCAGGTGTGAGTCCTGTCGCCTAATCAAAATACAAGAGCATAGTTTTGCTCATCCTGATTTTATACTGGTGAAGCAGGAAGCTCTCGGCAAAGAAATAAGAATAGAACAAATTAAGGAAATGAGCAGACAAGCCGCATTTGCACCCGTGCTCTCGACACATAAAGTGTGCATCATCGACGCTGCCGACAGAATGACGGA
>CAYVGQ010000130.1:2049-4338 GCA_964450295.1 uncultured Phascolarctobacterium sp.
CCAACAGTCTGCTAACATTATTAGAGGAACCGCCACCAAACTGGATTTTTATTATGATCGCCTCGCATCTGGAACGCTTGCTACCTACGATTTTATCGCGTGTTATTCAGCTACGGTTCGAACAAATTCCTTTGGCACTTACACAGAAAGAGTTGCAGCGGCGCGGCTTGGAGCAGCCGGAATTATTAGCCCGACTGGCAGCCGGCTCACTTGGCGCAGCTCTCAATTTAGCTGCAGCCGATGCGGTAAGTTACCGTAATCAGGCGCTGGAGTTTTTGGAAGCCCTGCCGCTGACACAACCGATGCGTTATGTGGCTACGCAGCCTTGGCTGGCAAGCTATGATAAACAAGGCAGCTTATTATTTACGGAAATGCTGCTGTTTTTGACCCGTGATGCCTTATTTTGGCAAAACGGACTAGAAGAACAGATTTATAACTGTGACAGTAAAGATAGATTACGGCGACTAGCTGCAACATGGACTGCTTCGCAGCTGAAGCAGTCGGCAGATATCGCTCAGCAGGCATATCAGGCTATTGAAAGCTATGTCGGCGCCAAGATAGTTTTGGAAACAGTGGTACTAAAAATGGACATACTTAGGAAGGAGGCAAGATAATGCCAACAGTTGTAGGAATAAGATTTAAAAAAGCAGGTAAAATATATTATTTTGATCCTGTAGCAACCAGTGTTGCACAGGGCGATTATGCTATTGTCGAAACTGCTCGTGGGGTAGAATACGGCGAGGTAGTAGTGGGACCGCGCGAGGTCGATGATAAAGAGGTGGTTTCACCATTAAAACCTGTGCTGCGGAAGGCTACTGAAGAAGATGCGGCCAAGGTTCAAGAAAACGAAGTGCGCGCAAAAGAAGCCTTCAATATCTGCGTGCGCAAGATTAACAATCATGAGCTACCGATGCGTCTCGTCGATGTTGAATTTACTTTTGATGTCAATAAAATCATCTTTTACTTTACCGCCGAAGGGCGTATCGACTTCCGCGATTTGGTTAAAGATCTGGCCGCAGTATTTCGTACTCGTATCGAACTGCGTCAAATCGGTGTACGCGACGAAGCGAAAATGTTGGGAGGCATCGGCTGTTGCGGCAGACCTCTCTGCTGCTCAACCTTTTTGGGTGGTTTTGAACCGGTCTCCATTCGTATGGCCAAAGATCAAGGCCTATCTTTGAATCCGGCTAAAATTTCCGGTATTTGCGGACGACTAATGTGTTGCCTTAAATACGAAAACGATATGTACTGTGGCAAGGAAGGTGGCTGCAAACGCGGCTTTGGCAATGACAGAGTCGAAATACCCAAAATAGGCTCACTGGTAGTGACGCCGCTTGGAGAAGGCAAAGTAACAGGCATCAATCGCGCCATGCGGATGGCTTCAGTCCAACTGACACCGGATAATGTTATCCAAGTCGAATGGGATGAAATCGTCGATGCTTCCAAAGCCGATTCAATCTAAAATGAGCAATGCTACGGAACGCCGCGATTCCCTGCCCGGTTGTAATTATGTGATTTGGCAGGATGCGGAAGAATTTTGTTTTACAACGGACGCCGTTTTTCTGGCAGCTTTTCCCCACCTGATAAAGCAGGCAAAGGTTCTGGAATTAGGGTGCGGTACAGGTGCTGTCAGCCTGCTTTTGGCGGCACGAGGCGCGGCTAAAGTGGTGGGTATAGATTGTAATCAGCATATAATAGAACTACTGCGCCGCAGTATAGCGGCCAATTCTCTAGAAACTGTTGTCAGCGCGGAAGCAGCGGATTTGCGAGAACTGAAAAACCTGTATCAGTCAGAGAGCTTTGACTTAATCGTCGCCAATCCGCCCTATCGCAACAGTGGCAAGCGGCGCCGTGTAGGAACGGCAGCCTGCCATGAATTGTCAGCGACACTTGAAGATTTTTTTAAGATTGCCGCTTATCTAGTTAAATATCGCGGGCGTTTTACTATTGTGCAGTTGCCCGAACGCTTTGCTGAATGTATGGAATTGGCACTTAAATACGGCCTGCAACCTAAAAAACTGCAATGGGTACATTCTTCTGTTGATAAACCGGCCTGGATCTTTCTAATGGAAATGGTGAAAGGCGGCAGTTACGGACTTGAGGTTTTGCCACCGCTGATTATGTATAATGCGGACGGCAGCCACAGTAAACAAACTTTGAAATATTACGGTATGGCGAAGGGGGAAGAGTAATGGCGGGAACCCTATATTTGTGTGCAACACCGATCGGCAATCTGGAAGACATGACGCCGCGGGCACAGAGAATCTTGGCCGAAGCTGATATCATCGC
>CAYVGQ010000131.1:0-4294 GCA_964450295.1 uncultured Phascolarctobacterium sp.
TGTGCGCAAACTTCAAGATCTAAATTCTTTAGAGCAGTTTTTGTGCAAAAGTCTGGATATTGGACGTGTTGTCATTATTCCTGGAGATTCAGACCAGGAAGAGGTTGTCAAACGTGAAATAGGACGCGCAGCGGCACGTATTCTCGGTAATTTATTGAATGACGGCAAAGCACATATTGTAGCCGTTAGCGGCGGTACGACAATGGCGGCACTAGCTGCTAATGTAAGTGGTAATGAACCTAAAACTGTAGTAGTACCGGCTCGCGGTGGCTTGGGGGATAATGTAGAACTTCAGGCTAATACCATTGCTACGGTACTGGCACAGCGTTTAGGTGCTTCATATAGGCAACTTTATGTTCCGGATAGTGTGAGTGAAGAAATATTGAACAGCATTCTTGCCGAAGATATTGGTGTTAAGGCTGTTGTAGATATTATAAAAAGTGCAGATATTTTAGTGCATGGTGTGGGGCAGGCTTCAGTAATGGCTAGGCATCGTAGGCTGTCGCCGGAATTTATTCAACAACTTTTAGATGAAGGCGCTGTAGGAGAGGCTTTCGGACAATATTGTGCTTTAGATGGCAGACAGATTTATATGACTAATAATGCCGGATTAATGTTACAAGATTTGCCGCATATTGGCACAGTGATTGGTGTAGCCGGTGGACGCTCTAAAGCTGCTGCTATTTTATCGGTTATACGTGCTTCGCGTCAGGATATATTGATAACAGATGAAGCAGCCGCTCATGATATTGTGCGCATGTTAGGAGATAATAATGGTTATAAGGCACATTAGTGCAAACATACAATTTGCTACAAGCATAATTTTAAGGAGGATTCTATTATGACAAAAATTGGTATTAATGGGTTTGGCCGTATTGGCCGCGAGGTTTTCCGCGTTGCTTTCACTAATCCTGAGGTTGAAGTAGTTGCAGTTAACGATCTTACTGATGCGGCAACATTAGCCCATCTTTTAAAATATGACTCTGTACACGGTACTTTCCCACATGAAGTTTCTGTTGAGGGAGACAGCATAGTTGTTGATAGCAAAAAAATAAAAGTTATTGCTCAAATGGATCCCGCTAAGCTGCCTTGGGGAGAATTAGGTGTAGAGATCGTTGTTGAATCTACCGGACGTTTTACTGAAGGTGAAAAAGCAAAAGCTCATTTGCTTGCAGGAGCTAAAAAAGTCATCATTTCGGCACCGGCAAAAGGTGAGGATATTACTATTGTTATGGGTGTTAATGAGAAAAAATATAATGCGAAAGAGCATAATATTATTTCTAACGCTTCCTGCACAACTAACTGTCTCGCACCGTTCACTAAAATTTTATTGGAGAATTTCGGTATCGAAGGCGGTTTGATGACTACGGTTCATTCTTATACTAACGATCAGCAAATTCTTGACCTGCCACACAAAGATCTGCGTCGGGCCCGCGCTGCGGCGATGTCTATCATACCTACTACTACAGGCGCTGCGAAAGCAGTTTCTCTGGTATTGCCGGAACTCAAAGGTAAATTAAATGGTTTTGCTATGCGCATACCTACTCCTAACGTTTCGATTACTGATCTTACTGTAGTGCTTGAAAGGGATACTACTGCTGAGGAAATAAATGCTGTGCTAAAAAAAGCTGCTGAAGGAGAGCTAAAGGGTATTATGGGTTATAATGAGCTTCCGTTGGTATCCAGAGATTATAACGGCTGTCCTCTCAGCTCCATAGTTGATGGTTTATCCACGATGATGGTTGGCAAAAGAATGGCTAAAGTTGTTAGCTGGTATGATAATGAATGGGGATATTCTAACCGTGTAGTCGATCTTGCCGTTTATATTGCTCAACAAGGCCTGTAATAAAGGAGTTAATAGTCTGATGGATAAAAAAAATCTGTATGATTTAGATGTAGCCGGACAGAAAGTATTGGTGCGCGTCGATTATAATGTTCCGATGAATAATGCCGGTAAAATTACCGATGATACAAGAATGCGTGCTTCTCTGGCAACGATCAAATATCTGCTTGAGCATAAAGCGTCAGTAATTTTGATGTCACATCTTGGGCGTCCCCAGGGACAGGTCAATATTAAATATAGTTTGGCGCCCGTTGCTAAACATTTGGCTAAATTGCTAAATTTGCCTGTAGCATTTGCCGGTGATTGTATTGGCGAGGAAGCTGCAAAAGCCGTCAAAAAATTGAAACCGGGTAAAGTTTTAATGTTGGAAAATTTACGTTTTCATAAAGAAGAAGAATTAAATGATATGAACTTTGCCGGTCAATTGGCGTCTTTAGCAGATTTATATGTTAATGACGGGTTCGGTGTTTCTCATCGTGCTCATGCTTCTATAGAAGGTGTAACACATTTCCTACCGTCCGCTGCAGGGTTTTTACTGGAAAAAGAGATTCGGTTTCTGGGACAAGCCGTAAAAAACCCGCGACATCCCTTTGTTGCGATTATTGGTGGTGCTAAAGTTTCAGATAAGATTGGGGTAATTGAAAATCTTCTTGAAAAAGTTGACGTCCTTCTGATTGGCGGCGGCATGGCTAATACTTTTTTAGCGGCTCAAGGAAATAAAATGGGTAAGTCTCTTGTCGAAGAAGATAAAATTGCGTTAGCCAAAGAAGTAATTGCTAAAGCAAAAACACAAAAAGTAAAAATGCTACTTCCTATAGATTTGGTGATGGCAGAAACTTTTACTCCCGATGCGAAGCATAAAGTTGAGAGAATTGATAAACTTGATCAAAATTACATGGCACTAGACATTGGTCCGGCTACAACCCTTCTGTATCAAGAAGCGTTGCAAGATGCAAAAATGGTAGTCTGGAATGGACCCATGGGAGTTTTTGAAATGGATGCTTTTTGTAAAGGGACGGAAGCTGTTGCACAGGCTGTAGCAGGGAGCCGTGCTAGTAGCATTATTGGCGGTGGTGATTCTGTGGCTGCCATTGAAAAACTAGGGTTGGCAAAAAAAATAACGCATATTTCTACCGGGGGGGGCGCTTCCCTGGAGTACCTGGAAGGCAAAATGTTGCCCGGTTTAGCGGCATTGGATGATGTGCGTCGCAAAATAGTCGCCGGTAACTGGAAAATGCATAAAAATGTTGATGAAGCGGTCGAACTGGCTGAAGAAATTGTTCTTGATACTAATGGTACATTGAACGAGGTTATTATTTTCCCTCCCTTTACTGCACTGGAAAGTGTCGCTGACACCATTGATGGCAAACATGTTGGCTATGGGGCGCAAGATTTGTATTGGGAAGATGAAGGTGCCTATACTGGTGCTATTTCCGGCAAGATGATTGCTGATATCTGTGCAGAATATGTTTTAATAGGACATTCTGAGCGGAGAAAGATATTTGGCGATAATGGAGTTGTTATTGCAAAAAAGATGCGTGCTGCTTATAGAAATGGCTTAAAACCGATGTTATGCGTAGGTGAAAATGCTAATGAACGTGAAGAAGGAAAAACCTCGCGGAAGATTAGTATGCAACTTAAAAGCGCTTTAAAGGGCATTACACCGGAAGAAGCTCAGGTGCTGGTGATTGCCTATGAACCTTTGTGGGCGATTGGTAATGGCCGCGCTGCTACTGCTAAAGATGCACAGAAAGTATGTTTGCTGATTAGAAATAAAGTTGAAAAAATATTTTCTGCAGATATTGCACGCAAGGTTCGTGTTTTATATGGTGGCAGTGTTAATGCAGAAAATGCTGCTGATTTTGCTGTTGACGGCATCGACGGTGTGCTGGTAGGTGGAGCAAGTATCGATGCACAAGCGTTTTCGAAGATTGTTCGCAGCATATAAGAGGGTTAAAAAATGGCAAAACAGCCCGTACTACTAATGATATTAGACGGCTGGGGCATTGCTCCGGCCGGGGAGTATAATGCCGCATCTTTGGCAGCAACGCCGAATCTGGATGCACTGTTTGCGTATTATCCGCATGTACGTATATCCTGCTCCGGTGAAGCTGTAGGCTTACCTGACGGACAAATGGGAAACTCCGAAGTCGGACATCTCAATATTGGTGCCGGGCGCATTGTTTACCAGGAACTGACAAGAATAAGCAAGTCTATCAAAGACGGAGATTTTTTTGAAAATCCTGTTCTAAGTGATGCGATGCAATCTGTAAAAAGAAAAAACAGCGCTTTGCATCTGCTGGGCCTTGTTTCTGATGGTGGTGTCCACAGCCATTTAAAACATTTGGTAGCACTTTTAGAAATGGCGCAACAACAGGGACTGACAAAAGTCTATGTGCATGCGTTTTTAGATGGGCGCGATGTTGGACCTCAAACGGCTGTAGAATATTT
>CAYVGQ010000132.1:0-4288 GCA_964450295.1 uncultured Phascolarctobacterium sp.
TACTGTCACCAAGACTTGCAGAAGGCAGCATTCCAATGCTACCGGCAATGACAGAAGCTTCATCGGAAAGAATATCACCAAAAATATTATTCGTGAGTACTACATCAAACTGTCCCGGATTAAGAACGAGCTGCATAGCACAATTATCAACATAAAAATTATTTAACTCCACATCGCTATAAGTTTTAGCCTGCATTTCGGCAACGATGCGACGCCACATACGCGAAGACGCCAAAACATTGGCTTTATCAACGGAAGTAACCTTACCGCGACGTTTTTTAGCGGCCTCGAAAGCAAATTTAGCAATACGCTCTACTTCCGGGCGCGTATATATTTCTATGTCTGAAGCTGTCTCTACTCCATCTTTGTCAAGAGCGGCTTCATTTTTGGCACCAAAATAAATGCCGCCTGTCAATTCACGCACAATCAAAAGATCCGTACCATTGACACGTTCATTTTTGAGCGGCGACAAATGTGCTACAAAACGTGAAACTTTAATCGGACGCAGATTGCAATATAGTCCCAATGCTTTGCGAATGCCGAGCAGCCCTTTTTCCGGGCGTATTTCCGGAGCTACATTATCCCATTTCGGTCCGCCGACAGCCCCTAATAGCACAGCGTCAGCAGCCTTGGCAGAAATAACAGTCGCTTCCGGCAAGGGCACTCCTGCCGTATCGATAGCTATGCCCCCTATCAGTTGTTTGTCATATTCTATTGTCATGCCAAATTTTTTAGCGGCTGCATCCAACACTTCTACCGCGGCATCAACAATTTCAACACCGATACCATCGCCCGGCAATAAAGTAATCTTCATTAGTTCTGCTCTCCTTTTACATAGTTAATAAGGCCGCCGCAATCAGAAATTTTTTGAATAAAAGCAGGCAACGGATTAGTTTTGATTGTTACTCCTTTATTGACGATTTTAATTTCTCCTTTGATCATATCCACCTCTAGCTCATCGCCGGCTTCTATTTTGTCAACTTCATTACCGATCTCTAACACCGGTAAACCAATGTTAATAGCATTGCGATAGAATATGCGGGCAAAACTGTCGGCAATAATACATCTTATACCGCTGACTTTAATAACAATCGGCGCATGTTCGCGTGAAGAACCACAGCCAAAGTTTTTACCGGCAACGATATAATCGCCAATCTGCACATTAGCCGCAAAGGTAGTATCAATGTCTTCCATAGCATGTTCTGCCAACTCATTAAAGTCTGCAATATTTAAATAACGAGCCGGAATAATAACGTCGGTATCAACGTGATCTCCATAACGCCATACTTTACTCATTTTATTACCTCCTCAGGACTTGCAATGTAACCTTTAATTGCACTTGCGGCAGCAACATAGGGTCCTGTCAAATAAACTTCACTGTCAACATGTCCCATACGCCCGCGGAAATTACGGTTAGTCGTAGAAACGGCACGTTCACCGGCAGCTAAAATACCCATATACCCGCCAAGACAAGGGCCACAAGTTGGTGTAGAAACAGCCGCGCCGGCCTCAATAAAAATATCAATATATCCCAAACGCATGGCCTCTTTATAAATTTCCTGAGTCGCCGGAATAATAATGGCACGCACATGCGGATGAACTTTATTTCCTTTCATTACTTCTGCTGCTTGCTGCAAATCTTCAAGACGCCCATTGGTACAAGAACCTACTACAACCTGATCAATTTTAATATGACTAGCCTCAGCAACCGGATGCGTATTCTCCGGCAGATGCGGATAAGAGACCACTGGTACAAGTTCATCTAATTTAATTGTAATTACACGATCATAGACTGCATCTGCGTCAGCAATTACCGCTTCCCAAGGACGACTTACACGTTCGCTTAAATAAGCGACAGTTTTTTCGTCTACCGGAAAAACACCGTTTTTAGCGCCTGCTTCAATAGCCATATTGCAAATGGTAAAACGATCTGACATTTCTAGTTCTGCTACTCCAGCACCGCAAAACTCCAAAGATTGGTAACGAGCTCCGTCCACACCAATCATACCAATCAAAGTCAAAATAATATCTTTGCCTTTGACATATTTAGGCAGTTTGCCGGTCAACTCTACTTTAATGCTAGAGGGAACCTTAAACCAAGTCGTCCCGCTGGCCATAGCGGCCCCGATATCGGTTTGTCCCATGCCGGTGCTGAATGCGTTCAGAGCACCATAAGTACAAGTATGAGAATCAGCGCCGATAATGATTTCACCCGGTGCAACAAGTCCACTATCAGGCAAAAGTGCGTGTTCAATACCCATACGTCCTACTTCAAAGTAGTTGGTTATTTCATGCTGACGCGCAAAATCACGCATCCGCTTACACATCATTGCCGATTTTATGTCCTTACACGGAGAAAAATGATCAGGCACTAATGCAATCTTATCTTTATCAAAAACTGGACGGCCGATTTTTTCAAATTCAGCAATCGCAGGTGGCCCGGTAATGTCATTAGCCAACACAAGATCCACCGGTGCTATCAACAAATCACCTGCCTGTACTGCTTGTGCCCCCGCATGTTTTGCTAGAATTTTTTCCGTTATTGTCATACCCATAACTATAATCCTCCTAAGCTCTCATAAGCAGACCGCGAGGCACCAGCCCCGCGCTGCTTTAAGGTGTCTCCTAATTATTTTTTCATCCAGCTCATCATACCGCGCAAGTTTTTGCCAACTTCTTCAATAGGATGTTCCGCTCCTTTACGGCGCATAGCATTAAAAGCCGGCCGATTAGCTTGATTTTCAAGGATCCAATTTTTAGCAAAAGTACCATCCTGAATTTCGGCCAGAACCTGTTTCATCGCTACTTTAGTTTCTTCAGTAATAATGCGCTTACCTGTAACATAATCGCCGTATTCGGCAGTATCAGAAATAGAATGACGCATCTTGGCCATCCCGCCTTCATACATTAGATCGACAATTAGCTTCATTTCATGCATGCATTCAAAATAAGCACTTTCCGGCTTGTAGCCTGCTTCTACCAAAGTTTCGTAGCCGGCAGTAATCAAAGCGGTAATGCCACCGCAGAGAACGGCCTGTTCACCAAAAAGATCTGTTTCCGTTTCTTCACGGAAGGTCGTATCGAGTACGCCGGCTCTGGTACCCCCAATACCTTTCGCATAAGCAAGCGCAATATCATAAGCTTTCCCGCTGGCATCCTGATGCACAGCTACTAAGCAGGGAACGCCTGCACCTTCTGTAAATACCCGTCGCACAAGATGTCCCGGTCCTTTAGGAGCCACCATAAATACATCAATATCTGACGGTGGTACAATCTGCCCGAAATGAATATTAAAGCCATGAGCAAAGGCAAGTGCTGCACCGGATTTCAAGTTAGGAGCTATTTCTTGCTTATAAATAGCCGCCTGTTTTTCGTCTGGAACAAGCATCATGACCACATCAGCAGCTTTAACTGCGTCAGCAGCCGTCATAACTGTTAGTCCTGCCGCTTCTGCTTTAGCCCAAGATTTAGAACCTTCATAGAGACCTACGATAACATTAGCACCGCTTTCTTTTAAATTGAGAGCATGAGCGTGTCCCTGAGAACCATAACCAATAATTGCAACAGTTTTACCGTTAAGCATTTCCCAATTTGCATCTTTGTCATAATACATTTTTACCATTTTTTTACATCTCCTTTGTTGTACTATATATTTTAAAATTTAAGCACTTATTTATTAAACGGCTGATGATTTACAGTTTTCCTGCGGCCATGCATAGCGTGATTTCTGCACATCCATGGCCTCATCGCCACGCTCCAAAGCTACGACGCCGGTCTGAACCATTTCTAAAATACCGTATGGGCGCATCACATCTACAAAAGCTTTTAGTTTATCGTCAATACCTGTCGCAAGAAAAATCAGCGACTCGCCTGTCACATCTACAGCATGAGCCCTAAAAACGTCAGCCAGACGTAATAACTCCAATCGCTTATCACCGGCATGTACTTTGACCATAACCATACTGCGTTTGGCACTCGCTTTAGGCGGCAATACCTTCACCGCCTCTACCTCAACCAACTTGGCCAGCTGTTTGCATACCTGCTTAATAGTCGCTTCATCAGCTTGCATGGTAACAGTCATCCGAGAAAACTCAGGATTTTGCGTAATACCAACCGCCAAACTGTCAATATTGAACCCGCGCCGCGAAAACATTCCCGCAACACGCATCAAAACACCCGGCTGATTACGTACTACGATAGACAGAATCTGCTCCTCCATTTTGTCACCTCCAATAAAATTGGTATAAAAAAACACTTATTAGAAAATAATTCTCTAATAAGTGTTCGT
>CAYVGQ010000133.1:0-4281 GCA_964450295.1 uncultured Phascolarctobacterium sp.
TACGCAAAACAATGCGCATTTCCTCGGCCATTTTGTTCCCTCCTTTCGTTATTTAATATTCGCAATATTTCTTTAATATAGTTTTTTGATTTCATCTTTAATCTTCTGGCTTTCCGCAAGCTCCTGCAAAAAGCGGCTATCCCCCAAACGTTCATATTCGTCGGCGCGGAGACGATGTTTCTCATAGAGTTTTTCCAAAAAACCCCTACGCATTTGTCGCAGGCAATCGATTATCAGCTGTTCATCGTTTTCAGTTATGATGTCTTTAACCATAATCTGTGCCAATTCTGCTGCAGCTTCATCGGAAAGTTCGGTAAAGAGTTTTTCGCCAACTCCTTCTCCTTCTCGGTCCAGCTGTTTTTCCAACTCGCTGTATATTTCACCACGCAACTGTGATGTAAAACCGACAGCATGAATTTCATCACGGTAGTTCTGAGCTAGTTCTGTATTTTTTAAAATAACATAAAGCAAAAGTTGTTCTGCCTGATCTTCAGCCGAAAGTAAGCTGGGCTGCTTCTGCCATCTGTTAGAGATTGTTTTTTTATTTGTTTTTCGGCTCAGTTTACGATATTCACTCGTAATGAGCCCTTCGTCTATTGTCAAACGCTGAGCTAGCATTCTAATATGCTCTGCAACTTCAATTTCGTTTTTACACTCTAGTAGGAATGGTAGTATATTCGACACAGTTTCTACTTTTCCTGCCAAATTCGAAACATTATTTTGAGAAATAATATGCTGCATTTGGAATTCTAGACCCGAAACAGCTGTATCTATCAACTGTATATAGGCATCTTTTCCGTGCTTGCGCACAAATTCATCTGGATCTTTACCATCCGGTACTATCAACACTTTTACTTTTAGGCCTAAATCCTTAGCAATACTTACTGCACGCACCGTAGCTCTTTTACCAGCTGCATCACTGTCATACGAAAATACTATTTCATCAACTACACGAGCCAAAAGCTTAGCCTGTTCCTGTGCGAAGGCTGTTCCCATCGAGGCCACGGCCCAATTAATACCCGCTGCATGCAGGCTGATTGCATCCATATACCCTTCTACTACTACCGCCTGACGACGTTTCTTCATTTCTTGCAAGGCCACATTCATACCAAAAAGCAACATTCTTTTGTTAAACCATTCTGTTTCAGCTGTATTCATATATTTAGCCGCCTGCTGAGAATTTTGTTCAAGAATACGTCCGCCAAAACCTATTACATGTCCACGCGGGTTCTGTATAGGAATCATGATACGTCCGCGAAATTTATCCATCGGTCCTCGTCCATAATTTCCCGCCAACCCAGCCTGTATCAAAAGCCCCATACTGCAACCCCTTTTCCCGAGAGCGGTAATAAGAGCATTATAATTCGGTAAAGCTACGCCAAGAGAAAAACGTTCAACAATCTCCGGCGTAATTCCGCGTGCAGAAAGATACTCCTGTGCTTTGATACCATAATCTGTTTTATTAAGGCAGGCCTGAAAAAATCTCGTAGCCAATTCATTAGCAGCTATAACCTGTTGCACACGTTTTTCACGTTCTAGTTCTTCTTTGGTCTTTTCTTTTTCTGGAATCGCAACACCAAGTTTCCCTGCGAGCAACTTCAACGCCTCGGGGAAAGTACAATTTTCTATTTTCATAACAAAAGTAAAAATATCTCCACCGACATGGCAACCATAACAATAAAAAAAATTCTTGTCCGGTGTTACGGCAAAAGACGGTGTTTTCTCCCCATGAAAAGGGCAACAACCCCAAAAATTGCCGCCCCGCTTTTTTAGCGGTACATATTCAGAAATTATCTCGACGATATTCGCCTGAGAGCGAACCTGTTCTTTAAAGTCGTCAAACATACCACTCATAATTATTACTCCTGTCACCTCGAATATCATCTGCTTTATTATATTCAATATTTAATAAAAAAATCCTCTTTTTAATGGTAGATAATTTTAGCATTACGGCAAGTTTATATTATTGGAATATAATGTTTATGAAACAACTGCACAGCTCCAGCATCTGTAAGACCTGCAATAAAATCAACGACAGCCTGCTGCAAACCAAACCGTTCTGCAATTTCACCATATTCTTTTGGGAGTCGCTGAGAGTGCTCCATATATAAATCCATTAAAGTAATAACAACATGCTCCGCCTTATCATGTTCGGCAGCAAGCTGCGGCGAGCAATAAATATAATCAAACATAAAATTGCGAAATTCTTCAATCGCTTCGTCATAATATTTGTCAATGTTTATCTGAGGCTTATTTAGCGATAGTTCTACAATATTATGAACCAGCACATCGAGTATCTGACTTGGTTCCGTGCCAAGGCGCATGGCAACGATACCGGGCAGTTTTTCAGGACCAATTATGCCAACCTTGCACCCATCGTCAAAATCGTGACATAAATAGGCAATCCTGTCACAGCGACGCACCACCTGTCCTTCTAAAGTCAATGGCAATGTTCCTCCGGTATGGTTAAGTATAGCGTCTCTCACTTCACTAGTTAGATTTAAGCCTTTGCCTTTACGTCCATAAACCTCGACCACACGCAGGCTCTGCTCATTATGTCTAAAATGTCCTGTATAAGTATTAATTGCGCGTTCTCCAGCATGGCCAAAAGGTGTATGCCCAATATCGTGTCCTAGTGCAGCAGCTTCTGTGAGGTCTTCATTAAGGCGTAATGCTCTGGCAATAGTCCGTGCAATCTGCGATACTTCCATACTATGAGTAAGCCTTGTCCGGTAATGATCGCCCGGGCACAAATATACTTGAGTCTTATGTTTCAACTTTCTGAACGGCGTACTGTGGATAATACGGTCGCGGTCACGCTGAAAAGCCGTGCGCAGGTCATCTGCAACTTCTGCCGTATCACGTACGGCAGAAGCACTTTTAGCAGCCCAAGCAGCCAAAGTTTGCTGTTCTATATTTTCGCTATTTGCTCTTACTGATAACATTATTCTTCACCTTTATTTCACTTCCAACCATTGTCACCAAACTTATTACGTAATATAATTACAAATGTGAGGTGAGCTGAATGAAAAAAATTTTTGCCTTTATCTTTATGTTAATTATTATTCCAGGTATATGTCTGGCGGAACCGCAGGTAACCAGTGATAAACAAACTTTTAATCCTTTTACCGGCGTTTACGATTTGCAGGGCAATGTCCTCGTCGAGATTGGCGATCGGATTATTACTGGAGATGCTGCTCAGGTAAGCATGTACAAACTTGAAGTACACGGTCAGGGAAACATTACCCTGCGGGAGGGGAATATTACCTTCGACTGTGATACAGTTGATGTCTACGGTAAAAAAAAGACAGCCTATGTTGCCGGCAACATGCTCTTTTCTCAGGGAAATTTAAAAATATCTGCTGATAGAGGTAATTTTAATTGGGGTACAAAAAATGCTATCTTTAACGGTAATGTTCTGGTTGATGGTCAACCCAAAAACGGAGAAGTTATTTATAATGTTCGCGACAAAGTTTTTGTAAATTAGTCCTGCTAGTTTAAATAACCCTCGCTTTTAGCGAGGGTTATTTTATTTAATGACGATCTTTGTTCTTCCGCACATACTCAAGTATCATTCCTGCAGTTTCTTCAATAGCACGATTAGAAACGTTAATAATCGTACAGTGCAGACGACGCATAATACCTTTTGCGTATTCCAATTCCTCATTAATACGTCTAACATCAGCATACGCTGCTCCATCGGCAAGTCCCATAGTTTTAAGACGTTCACTACGTATTTCATTCAATTTAAACGGATCAATCAAAAGGCCTATAATCTTATGCGAAGGTACTTTAAACAGTTCTTCCGGCGGAAAAATCTCTGGGACTAACGGCACATTTGCAACTTTTATTTGCTTATGAGCTAAATACATACTAAGTGGAGTTTTAGAAGTACGTGAAACACCTATAATAACAACATCAGCTTTTGCTAATCCCAAAGGATTTTTACCATCGTCATACTTTACTGCAAACTCTACTGCCTCTACACGTTTAAAATATTCATGATCCAACGCATGAATTAGGCCAGCTTGATTTTTAGGAAGTAACCCCGAAGTTTTTTCTATCGCTTTGAGCATAGGACCTAAAACATCAACTACTTCAACATCGTACTCCATTGCTTTATTAACAATATGCTCGCGTAGTTCAGGAGAAACTACCGTATAACAAACTATACCATGGCTTTCTCTCGCCTCATCAATAATTTTTTCAACCTGTAATTTATCCTTGACATAAGGAACGCGTATAACATCAAACTTCTCCTGTACAAATTAGGGCTATGTT
>CAYVGQ010000134.1:0-1326 GCA_964450295.1 uncultured Phascolarctobacterium sp.
CGAATTTATAAGGAGTACCTTTATACTTAGAAGCCGTTTGCACAACTTCCGGTCCTTTGACATTGGTAATGCCTTCCTTTTTAAAGGCTTCCCAAGTAATTTTTTTATAAGTTTTATCATCTAAACGACCATTAGCCTTTAATTTATGTTTTTGCTGAAATTTTTTCAAACTGGCGGTAGTAGTTGCAGAAAGTATGCCATCGATGCGGTCAGTTGCATAGCCCAATGTTTTCAGTTTCTGCTGCGTTACCCTAACCTTCCAGTCTTTATCCCCTTCTTTAAAGGTTTTTGTTTTAGCTAAGGCTGCGGCAGGCAGTAGGCAGACGAGCAGCACCAAAATCAGCAATGCAGTTAATTTCCTCATTACCCTCGCTCCCTTTCCTTAACACGCTCTCAATACCTGGTATTGTTATAAACGTCCCATTCCGTAACTTTAGCCAACTCGCCTGCGCTCCAAGCTATCTCCCCCAGCAATCGTTCCTTGTCCTTCGGTAGCGTGCCTGCCAGTCTAACATAATTAGAAACATGATTGCTACGGAAAATGCAGGGGTGATTAGCCGGAAGATCAACTTTAGACAGAATAAGATGCAATTCTTCCATCAAGCCTTGCGGCGCAAGGGGTTCAAACTCTCCCCGTTCAAACTGATCTAACAACTCACTGCCACGGTACAGCATCAAGCATAGGGCACTTAACATCGTCGGCTTAATCGCATTGATGGCCTTTGCCGTTTCGGCAGCGTGACGCTTGCTACCCGGTTGCCCGGCCAGCCCCAGAATGATCATCAGTGACAGCTTAATTCCCGCCTCGACGACCTTGTGACCTGCTTCAACAGCTTCTTTTCCGTTGACACCTTTTTTTACTGCTTTTAAGGTGAGGTCATCACCGGTTTCCATACCATAGTACAATAGCTTAAGTCCGGCTTCACGCAGCTCCACAAGTTCTTCGTGCGATTTATGCAGAATATCTTTTGGTGCAGCATAAGCCGCCACTCTTTGCAGCTTAGGGAAGGTTTTATAAAGTACGTCCAAAATTTTTAAAAGGCGCGGCGTCGACAGCACTAAAGCATCGCCATCCGCTAAAAAGACTCTGCGAACGGAATTTCTGCCTTGTGCGACGGCCGCCTCAATCTGTCCGGCAATCTCTTCCTCGGTAAGCACCTGAAACTGTACGCCCCTATACATATTGCAGTAAGTACATTTGTTATGAGCGCAACCGCGGGTCACGCGCAGAATAAAACTGCGTGCTTCACTGGGCGGACGAAAGACAGGACTATCATACGTATCAAAAAACATGTGTACCTCCCAGCAACTAAATTGTCTCGACAG
>CAYVGQ010000134.1:1336-4250 GCA_964450295.1 uncultured Phascolarctobacterium sp.
ATCAAAAATACTTAAATTGATAACTGTCAAGATTACATTAAAGCAATTCTGCCACTATAATAAGCAACTAATAATACACTTTATGACATCTATTATAACTTATTTTACAGTATCACGCAGTAGTTTTTCGTGTTTTTTATGGCAAATAGTGGCAATTTTGTAAAATATATTTGTTTTTTTGTTAAATTTATAGCAAAACGCAGTTAAGTTTTTCACTGTAACTGTAACCTTTTGCAATATTGCATTTTCTGAAGAACAATCGTTTTATTTTTGCCTGCTTTACAGCTTGCAAATATCGTCGACTTTTCTTTAGAATATTTATTTAGATACCCACTCTTTTATAAGTTAGATACTTTCTAATTAACGACTGCTTTCTATTACAATCTTTACTTTTTTTCTGGCCCCGGTAGTTTTACACAAAAATATTTCCTAAACGATTGCTATTTATGTCGCAACATCTTATAATATATGTTAAATATTTATTAGTGTATACTATTTCCATTTTACGAGGTGACCAATATGTTTTCCCGTTTAAATACTTTTATGGGCGGCACTCACCTTGAGTCTGCCAAAAACTTGACTGCCGAACTACCTATCGAAGCTATCCCCGCACCGGAAAAAGTCGTATTGCCGCTTTCTATGCATATCGGCGCGCCGGCTAAACCGCTGGTCAAACCCGGTGATAAGGTTTTTCTTGGCCAGAAAATTGCCGAAGCGCAGGGTGCTGTCAGCAGTAACATCCATGCCAGCGTCAGCGGCATGGTTATGGGCAGCGAACGTCGTTTTCTGCCTAATGGTCTGGTTACGACCTGTCTGATCATCAAAAATGATGGTTTGGACACATTGGATCCTTCAATCACACCACGTGAAAGCGGACTGTCGCTCCCGCCGGACGAGATTAGACGCTTGCTGACTGAAAAAGGCATTGTTGGCATGGGCGGCGCAACCTTTCCCACTCATGTCAAATACGCACCGCAAACCAGTGGGCGCATCATCGATACGGTTATTTTAAACGGTATCGAATGCGAACCCTTCATAACCGCTGATTATCGCGTACTGATGGAACACGCTGATGACGTGATTCGCGGCCTTAAATATTTTTTAAAAGCCTCCCTGGCCAATAAAGGCATTATCGCTATCGAAGATAATAAGCCCCTGGCACTTGAGCTTTTTCAACGCCTAACGGCAGATGAGCCTAGTATCAGCATCGTCAGTTGCCCCGAAAAATATCCGCAAGGCAGCGAACGCCATTTGGTCTACGCGGTTACCGGTCGCGTCATACCGGAACGGGCTCTTCCTTCGGCAGTCGGCGTTATCGTTGATAACGTAGCCACCGCCATGCAGGCAGCGCGGGCAGTCAAAGACGATTTGCCCTGTTATGAACGTATCGTCACCGTCAGCGGCAACGCCGTTCGCAAGCCGGGCAATTATCGTGTCCGTATTGGGACACTTTACAGCCATCTTGTCGAGCAAGGCGCCCAAGGTCTTGTCGACGAGCCGGCCCGTATTATCTCCGGTGGACCGATGATGGGCTTTTCACTGCATTCGTTAGATTTTCCGGTAATCAAAGGAACCGGCGGATTGCTGATTTTTGATCAGCGGTCGGATCTCGCCAAGCTCCCGCCCGAAAATCCCTGCGTACGCTGCGGCAAATGCGTAGATACTTGCCCGATGTTTCTGGAACCGACTCAGCTGTTTAAAGCTGTCAAACGACGTGACTGGACCGGCGCACTGGCCGCTCATATCGGCAGCTGCATTGAATGCGGCTCCTGCGCCTATAATTGTCCGGCTCACATCCCTTTGGTACAATATATCCGTATGGGCAAACAATTTATCATGACAGACGGCTTCGGCGGTCATAATCCCTACTATAAAAAATAATCTTTGGTGGATTTCCATTTTGATAATTACAAATATAGAAAGGAAGACTTTTTATGGAACCGGTCAAACCTCCTACTCCTTTAGTTATTATATCGTCCTCGCCTTACATCCACTGCGGCAACAGTATCAGTGCTGCCATGCGCGATGTTTTGCTGGCACTGACGCCGACATTAGCCGCCGCACTTTATTTTTTCGGCTGGTCGGCATTCAGCGTTATTCTTAGCTGTTGCCTTTCAGCAGTACTCTTCGAAGCACTGTGTCAGAAAATAATGCGGCGTCCCATCACTGTAGGTGACGGCAGCGCTCTTTTGACCGGTCTGCTCCTGGCTTTCTGCCTGCCGCCGGGACTTTCTTGGGGCATTGCAGCCTTTGGCAGTTTCTGCGCTATCGTAATCGGCAAGCAGGTTTTTGGCGGTTTGGGCAGTAATATTTTTAATCCCGCCCATTTGGGACGTGCCATCTTGCTTGCATCCTTCCCTGCACAAATGACTCTCTGGACTAATCCCCACAGTGCCGAAATACCCATCATAACAACCGCTACAACCTTTGCCGACGCCACGAGTATGGCGACACCGCTGGCAGCTATGCGTGCGGCTGAGGGCCTATGGCAGCGCGGATTAAATACCGAACTGCCGTCGTTAACGGCTCTTTTTTGGGGCAATATTGGAGGCAGTCTGGGTGAAACCTGCGTTCCGGCGTTGCTTCTGGGTGGCCTGTACCTAATCTGGCGCGGGCACATCGACTGGCGCATACCGGTAGGTTACATTGGCACTGTCGTCGTTTTAACTGCGGGTTACGGCTGGTTGCGCGGTTATCCTTCTTGGTTTGCCCTGTATCATCTGTTCGCCGGCGGACTGATTATCGGCGCTTTCTTTATGGCTACCGACTGGGTCACCAGTCCCGTCACTAAAAAAGGTCGGCTTATTTATGCGCTCGGTCTTGGCTTCCTTACCGCTCTAATTCGTCTGCGCGGCGGTTATGTGGAAGGCGTCTGCTATTCCATCCTAATTATGAACATGGTCACCCCTTTGAT
>CAYVGQ010000135.1:0-4239 GCA_964450295.1 uncultured Phascolarctobacterium sp.
GGACGCACCTGAAGTGATAGAATTAAAAATTACCTCTTCGGCGGAACGCCCTCCGGTAACAGTTACAATTTTATTAAACAGTTCTTCTTTGCTCATAAGCACCGTATCATTTTCTGCAACCTGCATCGTATACCCAAGAGCTCCGGAAGTACGCGGGATAATCGTAATCTTATGCACCGGGGCCGAATTTTTCTGTTTCGCTGCCACCAAAGCATGACCTATCTCATGATAAGCCACTATTTTCTTTTCTTTTGGCGAAATAACCGCTCCTTTGCGCTGATAACCGGCGATAACAACTTCTACCGACTCTTCAAGATCGTTTTGACTAACGCAGGTGCGATTCATTTTTACCGCACGCAGTGCCGCTTCATTGACAATATTTGCCAGCTCAGCACCGGAAGCACCGGCAGTAGCACGGGCTACAGACAGATAATCAATATCATCACAAGTCTTGATTACTTTCGCATGCACTTTCAAAATAGCCTCGCGGCCTCTCAGATCCGGTAATTCTACCGGTATCCTGCGGTCAAAACGCCCGGGACGTAAAAGTGCTTTATCTAAAGATTCGGGTCGATTAGTTGCCGCCAGAATAACTACGCCTTTGCTGCCGTCAAACCCATCCATTTCTGACAGCAACTGATTCAAAGTTTGTTCTCTTTCATCATTGCCACCGAACTGACCACTGTCACGACGTTTACCGATAGCATCAATCTCATCAATAAAAACAATACATGGCGCTTTTTCCTGAGCCTGTTTAAACAAGTCACGCACACGTGCGGCACCCATACCAACAAACATCTCAATAAATTCACTACCGGAAATACTGAAAAACGGTACTTTTGCTTCACCGGCTACCGCTTTCGCCAGCAAAGTCTTGCCTGTACCGGGAGGTCCAACCAGCAATGCGCCTTTTGGCATGTTCGCTCCGATAGTCTGATACTTGGTTGGATTATGCAGAAAATCCACAAGCTCCATCAAAGCTTCTTTCGCTTCGTCCTGTCCTGCTACATCATCGAAGCTTTTACCTGTCTGAGCTTCAACATAGACCTTGGCATTGCTTTTCCCAAAACTCATCGCATTGCCGGCACCAAGCTTATTGCCCATAAAGCGCATAAATAATTGCCCCAGAGCAAAGAAAATCATAATCGGCAGAACCCAATTCGTAACAAAATTAACTCACGGAGAATTTTCCTTAGGGATAACTTGTGAAAACTCAACTTTACTTTTCATTAAACGATTGACTAAATCAGGGTCTTCAACTCGCCCCGTCACATAGATAAGCTTATTATCACTGTCTTTGGCCAAGACGGCGATCTTATTATTTGTAATCTCAACCTTATCAACTTTGCCTTCATCCACCATCTGCAAAAAATTGCCATAAGAAATTTCTTTCACCTGCGGGCTAAAAAAGGTCGGCACAATAACAGTATTAATTAATAAAATTATTGCCAAAGCCAAGATATAGTAGTAATAGAGTGGTTTTTTAGGCGGAGCATTTTTTTCGGGCATTCTCAGAACCTCCAAATATATATTATTGTACTTAAATCATTATTCTCTATTAAATGATAACTGTTATAGAAACATAAAACAAGCAAAAATTCTGTAAAATACGACTATTATACTTTTTTTCTTTAAATAAAGCATCTAACTCTTCACTTGCAAAAATGAATTAGCAAACACCCTTATCGTAAACAGCGGCTTACTGCCGTAAATACCATTAAAATTTTCAATTAAACCAAAACCCCTGTTCACTATAGAGCTGTAACTCCGGAGTGACAGAGGTTTTAGTTTAACGCTAATTTCTATTTTCCATTGCGCCCATCATTGTTGTAGCCGGTTCCCGACCGGCAATACGTGGCCCATAAATAATATACTGAGCAGCAATCAAAACCGCTCTG
This sequence comes from uncultured Phascolarctobacterium sp., assembly GCA_964450295.1. GTDB lineage: Bacteria > Bacillota > Negativicutes > Acidaminococcales > Acidaminococcaceae > Phascolarctobacterium. The sequence continues at coordinate 1,899 of CAYVGQ010000135.1, forward strand.
TTAAGTTGATTCTGCCAAAACAAGCCCATCGGCGACAACTCGTAGCCCGCTTCTTTTTTGTTCAGTAAACCATTTTCCTCCCAACGCGTCATTAAAGGTTCCAAAAGTTTTGCAAAAGGTATTTCTTTACTAAGCACATCCAATTTTTGCGGTTCAAAAATTCCCCGATCAAACTGCCCCTTGATTGCCGCAAATACCTCTGCGTACTCATCACGCTTAAACACCATCGCCAAAGGTTTTGTTCCCTCATCTACCAAAGCAAAATACTTTTGCAAATCAAAAGGCTGCATGTAAGCATATTCACCCAGTGAACCACCGCAGCCCGCTCCGAAAGCCAATACCTGCGATCCGTTTTTTACCATCGTGTTGTATCTGCTACTTTCCTTCTCATCGGTAGCCCAATGGCAACAACTCAGCTGACGGCAACCATTGCTATTCAAAAACTCCATGCCGCTGACAAAAAGATCTGCTAAAGCCTTCCCCGTAGGGAACTTTTCCGGGCGGCTTTGAAACTGCTTGCCTAAAGGTGTTCCCGGAAAAATTTGTAGCTTATACAGATCAATGCCGCTAAGCCCGCACTCCAGATACAGCTGTAGATCACGTCGTAAAAGCTCTTGGGTCTGCCCCGGCAGCCCATAAATCAAATCAATAATAACTTTAACTCCCTCAGCGGCAAAAAGCTTCAGCTTGCGCAGTACTTCTTCGCAGGAATCAGGTCGCCCCAGCTGCCGCCGTAATTCGGTTTCAAAAGTTTGCACGCCAAAACTAAAACGATTAGCGCCGCTATCTCTGCAGGCCCGCAGTTTTTCGACATCCATATCATAGATGCTGCTTTCGACAGTTATCTCGCAATCACTGCTCAACGGCAATATCTCGCGTACCTTCTGCAGAATACTGACCAATTGCTCCTTAGTCAATGTTCCCGGAGTGCCACCGCCTAAAAAAACGGCTTCTATACCGACATTTTTTAAGTACTGCCGATCACGCATTTGTTCCAATTCAGTCAGAAGTTTGTCAACATACTCGGCTTCCATATCTTCGGAAGATTTCTGCTTAAAAAAACTACAGTAGGTGCAGCGAATCTTGCAAAAAGGTATGTGTATATAAACAGCCAGCGGTTTCTTGTTACTGCCCCGGTCCAAAAGTTCCTGAAAAGCTTTTTTACCCTGTGACGGTGGCAAAGGACGAATTCCTTTATCCGCAAAAACGGCGTCAACCTCGCTCATGGCAGAATACGGATCAACTGCTTGTTTTTTACCTATTATTTTTTCAAGATCGGCACGCGACCAAAAATACGACAAACGTTTTTGATAAAAAAGCAGCAAATCTCCATGCGGTTTTTCAGTCAGCAATTTATCCGAATAATTTATAATTTTTTCTTTAAGCATCATTTTGCTCATTTTAACGACCTGATTTATTTTTTTCATCTTCACAATTTCCCGATAAATCTTAACATTTATCTGATTTCCTTAATAAAATTTATCATAGAAAGCTATAAATTTGTGCATATATGCTTCGGTTGTTTTTATATCTTCCTCATCCGGATGCGTACTGGCATCACGCCACCGTTTTTTACTTTCTTCTGTCGGCGCATGCGGATGCCCTGCCGGCATTTTCATCATGCCTGCAATAAGCTTGGGATCAATAGCACCGCGAATAGACAGAGTTCCCAGTACCTTACAGCCGGTGCTAAGATATTTGCCGGCATTGGCAAAAGAGCTTATTCCATGCTCAGAATATGCTTCGGCACCTAAAGTCTGGAATAAAACAAGTTTTTTATCACTTAACTTCTGTAGAAATTCTTGCATCGCTTGATCAGGTTCACCCTTATCCACCCAATACCCGGCAAAAATAACTTTATACCCGTCTAACGCTACTGCGTTTTGCACTGACACAATATCACAACGCTCCTCAGCAGCTGCATAAAGAGCCTTGGCAACTTTTTCAGTATTGCCGGTTTTACTGGAATAGACAATCAAAAAGTCTTTCATTTTTATTCGCATCCTTTCATTTTACTGCTACTGCAAATCTTTCCTAACGGAATTGAGTGCAAAATAGCATCCGCATTATCTGTTAGCCTCCGCTTACTGATATCATCATTATAACCTATAATGATGATGTTTGGCAAAACAAATTTTAGATTCTTATTCTTGCAGTTTTTTTGCCATGTATTCTACAGCTTCCGGGTAATTTAAACCAGGATTAAGCAAAAATAACTCATCCGGCAAATAATACACCGCGTTATTTTTTACAGCCGTAACTGACTCCCAAGCGGGACTATCCATAACATCTTTTTGTAAACGTGTTTCAATATCTTTTTTTGCTCCCATGGAAGTAATAA
>CAYVGQ010000136.1:0-1871 GCA_964450295.1 uncultured Phascolarctobacterium sp.
AAGTCCTCGTTTAGCCGCAACATCCGAAAAAACTATTTTAGTAGGCATGGATTGGGGTCAAATTACCGGTGGCTGGACGGCTGAAGATTCTCTTGAAGAATTAAAACAACTCGCAGATACCGCTGGAGCAGTGGTAATCAATAAATTTATCCAAAAACGGCCAAAACCAGATCCCGCTTTCTTTATTGGCAAAGGTAAAGTGCAGGAACTGGCTCTATATGCTCAACAAGAAAATATTGATTTATGTATTTTTGATGATGAATTATCTCCTGCGCAACAGAGAAATATTGAACAAGTTATGGGTCTAAGAATACTTGACAGAACAGCTCTGATACTGGATATTTTTGCTCAAAGAGCGCAAACTAATGAAGGTAAACTACAGGTCGAACTAGCTCAATTACAGTATAATTTGCCACGTATTATTGGTAAAGGCCTTATTTTATCACGCTTAGGCGGTGGTATCGGTACTAGGGGTCCCGGAGAAACGAAACTGGAAGTTGATCGCAGGCGAATACGCGAACGTATAACATTTATAAAAGATTCTATCGAAAAAGTTGCTTCAGTGCGAAATTTACATAGAGCCAAAAGAACCAAAAATCAAGTGCCCTCAATCAGCTTAGTTGGTTATACCAATGCCGGTAAATCAACACTGCTTAACATTCTTACACAATCTGATATTTATGCCAAAGATCAATTATTTGCCACACTAGACCCCACTACAAGAAAGCTAGCTTTACCTGATAAAAGGGAAGCGATTCTTACCGATACGGTTGGCTTTATTCAACGGTTGCCTCATCAACTTGTGGCAGCTTTTAAATCAACCTTAGAAGAGGTTATAGAGTCAGATCTCCTGATACATGTTATCGATGTTAGCCATGAACTTTATACAGAGCAGAGTAATGCTGTTTATAAAGTTTTAGAACAAATTGGTGCTAAAGATAAACAAATTATTACTGTTTTTAACAAAATTGATAAACTCCCTTCAGAAAACGCTTTGGTTAAACGTTTAACTAATCAGGAAAATGGTGTTTGTATTTCAGCCAAAAGCGGAACGGGGCTTGAAGATCTTTTAACCTTGATTGTTGAAAATCTTAAACTGAAATCCGTTGAAGTTAGTCTGCTAATTCCGTATACAGAATCTGAAAAAGCGGCCAAATTACATAATATAGGTACAGTTTTAGAGCAGGAGTACAAGGATATTGGAACCTTAATTAAAGTTCGTTTAGATACAGAACAATTAAATGATTTTAAAAATTTTATAGTACAGGGATGACTAAATAAATGACTGATTTTGAAAGAATAGAGGAAGAAGCATTATTAGAAGTTCTTCAATCATCAAAAAACTATGAAGAAGCCGCCTTATACAATACCCAAAAAGTTTTACAGGCTTTTAAAAAACATATGGTGTCTGATTTTTATCTTAAACCAACTACAGGTTATGCATATTCTGATCTTGGTCGAGAAAAATTGGATGAAATTTATGCTGATATTTTTAAAACAGAAGCGGCCTTAGTACGTTCTCAGTTCGTTTCTGGAACACATGCTTTAGCAGTTGCTTTACTGGGAGTTTTACGTGCCGGTGATGAAGTCCTAGCGGCTACAGGAGCACCTTATGATACAATGCAAACCATCATTGGTATTCCTATTAAAACTCCCGGATCACTCGCTGACCTTGGAGTCACCTATAAAGAAATACCTATGCTGGGAGCACAAGTAAATTTTGAAGCAATCAAAGCCGCCATAACTCCTAAGACTAAACTCGTGCATATACAACGATCATGCGGTTACAGCAGCGTCCGTAAAACTCTATCCGTAAAAGAAATTGGCTTAATTTGCCAAACAGTAAAAAATATTAATCCTGACATCATTTG
>CAYVGQ010000136.1:1881-2937 GCA_964450295.1 uncultured Phascolarctobacterium sp.
GATAATTGTTATGGCGAATTTCTTGAAGAACAAGAACCTACAGAGGTCGGTGCTGATCTTATGGCTGGTTCACTGATTAAAAATCTTGGTGGGGGATTTGCTCCTACCGGTGGTTATATTGTTGGCCGGAAAAAACTTGTAGAGTTGTCTTCTTATCGTTTAACTGCTCCCGGATTGGGGGGAGAAATGGGCGCTACACTCGGTGATACAGCAAGAGATTTTTATCAAGGACTTTTTCTTGCACCGCATATTGTTCTACAAGCAGTAAAAACTGCTATTTTTGCAGCAGCCGTTTTCTCGCGTTTGGGTTATGAAGTAGCACCATTATCTACAGATAGACGTAGCGATATCATTCAAGCAATTAAGTTAGAAACAAGAGAACGTTTATGTAAATTTTGTGTTGCAATTCAAAGTAACTCTCCAGTTGATGCTCATGTAGAACCAATCCCAGCTATAATTCCCGGCTATCAAGATGAAATAATTATGGCCGCCGGAACTTTTGTACAAGGTGCTTCGATAGAATTAAGTGCAGATGGCCCTTGCAGAGAACCGTATAATGTTTATTTCCAAGGCGGATTGACATTTGAACATGGCCGTATTGCTATTATGTCCGCAGCCAAAATGGTGGGGGATAAATAAAAAAAAATAAAGGGAGGTATCATTAATATTAGCACAATGATACCTCTCTTTAGTTTTAATAATAGCAATAACGACTCCTTTATGACGTCATTATGATTTCTTTCTGCATCTTCTTAGGCGTCGTTTAGATGTTATAACATCCTAAATACGGCTATAACTTTACCTACAACTTGAATATTGTCGCTCCCGGTAATAGGCCTGTAAGCATCATTCTCTGGTTGCAGGCGTATAGAGCGTAATTCCCGAAAATAACGTTTTACTGTAGTTTCTTCACCATCAATAAGCGCAACGACAATATCGCCATTATTAGCAAAATTTTGTTTTCTTGCTACAATATAATCATGATCAAGAATTCCTGCTTTGATCATACTATCACCAGAAACAGCCAGCATGAAAACATCCTCACTAGTGCCTAAT
>CAYVGQ010000136.1:2947-3320 GCA_964450295.1 uncultured Phascolarctobacterium sp.
ACATCTTCCTTACATCCAATAAGATCTAAAGGAATGGGGTATGTTTCTTCAACATTTTCAACAGCCAAAATTGGCTGTCCGGCAGTTACTTTGCCAACTAAAGGAACCGGAACGACTGTTTTTTGGCGCCAACTACTATCCTGCGTTAATTCTATAGCACGTGGTTTAGCGGGGTCTCTTTGTAGAAAGCCATATTCTTCTAATTTATGCAGGTGGGTATGAACACTAGCACTAGAAGACAAACCTACGGCTTTGCCGATCTCACGAACAGCCGGTGGGTATCCTTTAGCGTATACATGCTCCCGAATAAATTCTAAAATTGCTCTCTGCCGATCTGAAAGCATTTCTTCTGTAATAACCCCATCAAAATCAC
>CAYVGQ010000136.1:3330-4230 GCA_964450295.1 uncultured Phascolarctobacterium sp.
TATTATCGGCAAAGAGAATGAGTACACAAAAAAGCTGCTTGCCGGTACGACGGAAAGTTATAAAAACGTAGAAGAAAACGGATATTCCGTTACTGCCCTAAAGGATGCGGATAACCTTTGGCAAAAACATGTTCACGAATAAAGTCTAGGATCGCTCTTTGACGCTCCGAAAGCATTTCCTCTGTAATAACCCCATCAAAATCACTAAAACGTGCTCTTCTTGCCATAAAACCAGCCTCCAGTTTTCTTCCTATTACACTAAATTACATTTAAAAGTATGTTTATTAATTTTAATTGTTTCTATTATATCAGCTATAGGGGGCAATGTCAAAACATCTGTTTGCAAATGTTCGTTTAATAGAAGAAGCATGTTTATCACATTTTATATCAACTTTTATAAAAATTTATTCTGCCTTTATTTTTACGTCCTATAATATATATTATGTAAAATTAAAATTTATATTATATAGAGTAAGAGGTTTTTATAAATACCTGTGTAAAGTTTTACTTGTAATCGAATATAAAGTTCTATATTAGGCCTATATTTACCTTCTAAAGAATTTTATATACAATTGCATATCAATAGATGCGAATCAATTTAAAAGTTTTCTAAAACGATTTTTAAAGGCTCTTTTTCACAAAAAAATCCTGAATAAGATTATGATTATTATTCAGGAGTTTTTCGCTGCATCATATTCTTTTTTCTGGAGCACCTTCTGGTTTGCTTTGCAGGAAAATAAGCAAAAGTAATTTTATTACTTTAGATCAAGTGATTTAATATTCTTTAAAATAGAATTTGGCTTTTGTAAATTGCTATCTCCCAGCGTTGAAGTGTAAACGATTATTCCAGCTTTTTTCTTGGTAAAAAATATTCTGCCACTATTATCAAAATCTTTTTTC
>CAYVGQ010000137.1:0-4155 GCA_964450295.1 uncultured Phascolarctobacterium sp.
TTTGCTACCGGTTCCTCGATGATGCCGCAGAAAAAAAATCCTGATATTGCTGAATTGGTTCGCGGGAAAACAGGTCGGGTTTACGGGCACCTGCAAGCGATGCTGGTAACTGCAAAGGGTTTACCGCTTACCTATAATAAAGATTTGCAGGAAGATAAAGAAGGCTTTTTTGATGCCATAGATACCGTTAAGTTCAGCCTGTCTGTTTATAGCGAAATGATTGCAACAATGACCGTTAATATTGCAAAAATGGAACAGGCGGTCAGCAGAGATTTTTCTAATGCTACTGATTTGGCGGACTATTTGGTACGCAAAGGATTGCCTTTTAGGCAGGCACATGAGATTGTCGGTAAGTGTGTGGCTTATGCTATTCATCAGGGAAAATTTTTGCCTGAAATAGCCTTGGAGGAATATAAGCTGTTTTCAGAATTGTTTGAAGAAGATTTGCTTGATGTATTACAACCGAAGAATTGTGTGGCTGCAAGAACGTCTTACGGCGGGCCGGCTTTTTCTGAAAATGCCAAGCAATTTGCTCGCGGTGAAATTATTTTAGCCGAGCAACAAGCCATAATTGAGGATTTAAAAAGCAAAATATAATTTAATTTAAGAAGTTTTTGCAAAATATATCAAACTCGTGCATTTCACATAGCGAAGTGCACGAGTTTTTTGTTATAATATACGTTAGAAGGTTATTTTCCAAAAAAATAGGAAACGGGTGAAGCATTTGTTATTGCAGTTGCAGGGATTATTGAAAATGATAAGCATTTTAGATATTGTAGATGTTTTAGTAGTTGCTTATTTTCTTTTCCGCATTTATCTGATGCTTAAAAATACACGTGCGGCAACACTGGTTAAGGGCTTATTGGTATTGGCGGTTATTCTGGCTATCAGTAAGTGGCTTAATCTGCATGTCATTACCTGGCTACTTGAGAAAAGTATGACGGTTGTAATGGTTGCGTTACCGGTAGTCTTCCAGCCGGAGTTACGCCGAGCCTTAGAACAGATTGGGCGTGGGCGTTTATTTAATAAGCATAACGAACTTGATGAAAAAGAATTAGAAGATATGTTAAATGCGGTTACTAATGCTACGGAGATTATGAGTCGCAGAAAAATAGGGGCTCTGATGGTTTTTGAGCGGGAGACCGGTTTGGAAGAACGAATTGAAACAGGGGTGCCGATTGACGGACTGATTTCTGACAGCCTGCTTTTGAACATTTTTGAACCGGATACTCCTTTACATGACGGAGCAATAGTCATTCGCGGTAACCGTATTGTTGCGGCAAGCTGTTTACTTCCTTTGACAGAGGCAAGAAATCTTAGTCAAGAACTTGGCACGCGCCATCGTTCTGCTATCGGTATTTCAGAGCAGTCTGATGCTTTGGTGCTGGTTGTTAGCGAAGAAACAGGTACCGTTTCCCTGGCGCGTAATGGAGAACTGCAACGTTATCTAACCGGTGATGATGTTAAGAGCCTGTTGCGTGCTGCAGTGGTTCAACCTTCTGTAAATTGGAAGCAGGCTATAAATGATAAAATCAAAGAAATTCGAGGTGGAAAATAATGGGGAATTTCTTTGACCGTGAAAATATGCTGGCTCGGGTTATTGCTTTTTTAATGGCCTGTGGTTTATGGATGTATGTAATGAATGATCAAAATCCTCTGGTAGAGCGCAGTTATGTCGTTAATCTAGGTTTGCGCAATGTGCCTAATGATATGCTTGTTTTAAATATTCCTGATAAAGTAAGAGTAAAAGTGCAGGCGCAGAGAGCTGTTTTAGTTGATATAACTGATAAAGAAGTCACTGCTTATGTGGATTTTGCCGATAAAAATATTGGGCAGCAAACACTTCCCGTAAAAGCGCAATTTAGTCAGGGAACTGTACTTGACGTCTATCCTAATAATGTTCAAGTCTATCTTGATTCTGTCAGTGAAAAAACTATGGAAGTGGATACAAGAGTTATGGGTATACCTGCTTCCGATTTTACCTTGAGTAAGCGTGAAGTTATACCGAGCAACGTAACGGTGAAGGGAGCAAAGCATCGTATTCATGAAATGGAACGCGTAGTGGCTCCTATTGATGTTAGTGAACGTGAAAATGATTTTCAGGTAGAAAGTACACTTATTGCTATGAGTAAAAATGGATTGGAAATGCCTGATTTGCAAATTATACCTGCAAAAGCACAGGTAAAAGCTTCTTTAGTGCGGCAGATGATTACGGTTGAATTGCCGGTGGTAGTTGAAACAACGGGAACACTGACGGGTGGGATGAAGTTAAAGCGAGCTATCAGTGAACCGGAGACAGTTAAATTAACTGCTGAGCCTTCTATTTTGCAGAACATAACTGAAGTTAAAACTCACCCGGTAGAATTGTCAAATTTCAGTACTAATAGTAATATCGAAGCAATACTTTTGTTGCCGGAAAAGACGATGGCTGATACTCATACGGTTAAGGTGCATATTGAGGCTGAATAAGGAAGGTTGGCAATGCGCTTAAAAGTAAATAATATTAAAATTCCTCTTAGTAAGGAGTTGTCGCTGCAGGAAGCGACTGCTAAAAAGCTTGGGTTAACACAACCGGATATAGCTAACATACAAATCATACGGCGGGCAATTGATGCCCGCCGTAAAAATAATATCATTCTAAACTACAATCTTATGTTGGATATTGCGCTTAATAAAAAACAAATCGCTAGGTTGTTGAAGGATAAAGATGTCAATATAGCGTTGCCGGAAGCAAGGCAAATGCCAAATTTTGGCAGCAAGAAATTAGCCGACCGCCCAATTGTGATTGGTGCAGGACCGGCTGGGTTATTGGCTACTCTTGAACTAGCGCGTTATGGCTACAAGCCACTCCTGTTGGAAAGAGGAAAACCGGTTGCAGAACGTATTGCTGACGTTCAGCGCTTTTGGCAGAAGGGTGAATTTGATCCTGATTCTAATGTGCAATTTGGCGCAGGCGGAGCCGGAACTTTTTCTGATGGCAAATTGACCACCAGAGTCAATGACCCTGTGATGCGTTCTATTTTAAAGGATTTTGTTGAAGCCGGTGCGCCACAGGAAATTTTATTCGAGCATAAACCGCATGTGGGAACTGATAAACTGCGTTTGATGGTTAATGGTTTGGAGGCAGCAATCAGGGCTTACAACGGAGAAATTCGCTATGGGGCACATATTGTTGATTTTTTTAGTTCAGGAAATTCACTTGCGGGAGTAGTTTTGGCAGACGGTGAAAAAATAAGCAGTAATGTTGTCGTTTTAGCCTGTGGGCATAGTGCTCGTGACACCTATGCCAAGCTTACAGAAATAGAGGTCGGTATCGAAGCAAAACCATTTGCAATAGGAGTGCGAATAGAACATCCGCAAGAACTTATTGATCAAGCGCAATATGGAGATTTTTCAGGTCATCCACTGCTGGGAGCAGCCGATTATGCTTTAGTTTATCATACCCCGGATAAAAGAAGAACGGCATATTCTTTCTGTATGTGTCCCGGTGGCAAAGTTGTTGCTGCGGCCTCAGAGGCGGGTGGAGTCGTAGTCAATGGTATGAGTATGTATCGGCGTGATTCCGGCGTAGCTAATAGTGCTTTGGTGGTTAATGTCAATTCTTTGGATTTTGGTAATGATCCGTTGGCTGGGGTAGAATTTCAGCGCCGTTATGAAAGGCTGGCTTTTGAAGCCGGCGGGCGCAGTTATTGCGCTCCCGCACAGAATGTTGCCAGTTTTTTGCGTGGTTTGGAACCGGATTTGCGGTGTGGTATTGCTCCTACTTATAGTCCGAATGTGGTCGCCGGTGATTTGAATAAGCTGTTGCCGGAATTTGTTGCTGCTACTTTGCGCGCAGGCATTACTGCTTTTGACAGTAAAATAAAAGGTTTTGCCGATGGTGGAGCTTTGCTTACCGGTGTTGAGACCAGAACTTCCGCTCCTGTACGTATTTTGCGTAATAGTGAAAGTATGGAGTCGTTAACACATGCGGGATTGTATCCCTGCGGAGAAGGCGCCGGATATGCCGGAGGGATTATGAGTGCGGCATTGGATGGCTACTACGTGGCACGTGCAATTATGGAAAAATTTGCACCTTTATTCTGAGTACTTGTCACTCGCTTATAAAAAGATTATAATAGCTGATGTAAAAATATCCTTTAGTGGAGGTCTTGT
>CAYVGQ010000138.1:0-4068 GCA_964450295.1 uncultured Phascolarctobacterium sp.
TCAAAAACGCATACAGCATCATATTGACGTTCCATTTCAAATAAACGTTGGAACATCCAATCCATAGCAAACCCTTTACCCCTTTCCTGATCACTGAAACGTTCATGGACAAGAGCACCGGCCTGACGTGCAATTCGTGCTGTCTTATCTTTACAGTTGTCGGCAACTACAAAGATATCATAAAGATGATCTGAATAATTAAGCAAATGTAAATTCTCTATCAATTGTCCAATTACTTGCTCTTCGTTATGTGCACATACAATCAATGCGAAGGTTTTCTGTTCTTCGTAGATTTTCTCTTCCGGACGCCGTCCAAAAAGTCCAAAGAAAGAAAGAGTAAAATAATAGATTGTAAAAAACACAATTAAAAGTTGCAACGGAATCATGATCAAGTCAAAATAAGTACTCATCAAAAATCTCCTTGCTTTTTTTAATACTATTTATTTTTTAAGACAACGAAATAAACGTTGTTAATGATACCCGTTAAAGAATAAGTAAACATGGCGACAAAAGGCCAAGCAGAAATATTAGTATATAAAAGATAAGCACCAATAACTACTGAAATTGCCACCGGAGGTAAAAACAACGGATTCCCTTTTCCCTTAAAATCAGGAAATTTAATATTACTGTACATAATACAACCGGTTACAAAAGTTAGTATCGCTATAAAGTAAGAGGAAAAGTCATAGCCAGATAAAACATATGTTGCAAGAACGCAAGCTCCTGCCGGTATCGGCATTCCTTGGAAATAACCTTTCACTTCACTTACATTAACATTGAATCTCGCCAGACGCATTGCTCCGCAAATAGTAAAAATAGATGCAATAAGTTTACCAAATAATCCTAAATCCGTCATACCATATTGATATATTAAAATAGCTGGTGCGACACCAAAAGAACCCAAATCACATAATGAATCAAGTTCTTTCCCGAAATCACCGCCGCCAACACCTAAAAATCTTGCGGCTCTTCCATCAAGAGAATCAGCAACAACAGCAAAAATGATGAAAATTGCTGCACTTGAAAAATTTCCTTCGATTGTATAAAAAATAGATAAAACCCCAAATATCAAACTTAAAGCGCTAATACTATTAGGTATAATGCGACGATAATTCATGTCTTAACAAACCCTCCCAATCGGAGATACCCCTCCGACTACTGAATCGCCCTTTTTAACAAGGATTTCAATATTTTTAGGCAAAACAATTTCTGTACTTGATCCAAATTTAATCATACCATAACATTCGCCTTGTTTCAAATGATGCCCTAAAGTTACCCACGAAACAATTCGACGAGCTAGCAAACCGGCAACCTGTATAACTAAGACTTTCATTTTATTATTTTGTACGCCAATCGCATGACGTTCATTTTCAAAAGAAGCGGCTTTTTTATATGCCGGTACAAACTGACCGCAAGTATAACGTTGATATTTTATTTCTCCGTTTACAGGGCTACGGTTTACGTGAACATTAAAAATAGAAAGAAAAATAGTAACCTTGACTGCATCTTCATTCAAATATTCTTCATCGTAAAAATCTTCTATAGCCATAACTGTGCCGTCTGCAGGTGAATAAATAACAGAATCATCTACCGGTGTAGGGCGATTAGGATTACGAAAAAAATACAGAAAAAATAACATTAATATTGCTGGCAGTACCGCCCACACAAGACTCCCCCAATATGCAACTGCAGAAGTAACCAGTGCTAAAACAAATATAAACGGATAACCGTCTTTAATTATATTCATCAGGTCGCAACTCTCTTTCAATAAATTATACAAAGCGAAAAAATAATAATATGATGGATCTTTAACTCATCATATTATTATAGTACAACCATATCTTTTTGTCCATTTTTATTTCATTTGGAACAAAGTACTTTAATAACAAATTTAGGCAGAGCAAGCATACGCACACATCTTTTGGGTTGTTTATAAAGCCTAAAAAGCCACTCCAAAGAATATTTTTGCATCCATAAAGGAGCTCGTTCTATTTTTCCTGCCAAAACATCAAAGCTACCACCAAGGCCCATTGTAATATACGGCCTTAAATATTTTAGATGCTTATCCACCCATTCTTCTTGCTTGGGAGCACCCAATGCCACAAAAAGTATTTGCGCCTCACTGGCATTGATTTCTGCAACAATTGCTGTGCTGTCTTCAGGTTTAAAATATCCATCTCTACAACCCACTACTTTTACACCTGGATACAAAATTTCAGCTTTTTGCTTAGCTTTTTCAGCAATTTCAGGTGCTGCCCCAAAGAAAAAAAGTTTATACCCTCTCTGAGCAGATAGTTCTAATAAGCGATTAAATAAATCAAAACCTGCAACGCGCTCAGGTACAAGATAGCCAAGTTTTCGGCCTGCCCAAACCGTACCCGCTCCATCAGGAAGAACTAAGTCAGCAGAATTTCTCAGTATTTTTTTATAATTTTCATCATCCTGGCACATCATAATAATTTCAGCATTAGCTGTAACTACAAAAGAATGCTGCTGTTTAATTATTTTTTTATCAAGATATGCAACAGCTTCATTCATGCTGTATGGATGCACGGGAACATCCAATATATTAATTGCGGCAATTTTTTTCATCGGCAACAACCTTTATTTCTATTGAATATACAAATCAATAATATTAGCGTGTTTATTTATACATTTATATTTGTAAACCGGACGGCCTACACTGCCACGATGCAAATCTAGGCTTAAAAGTTTCAAAGATTTTAAAAACTCCAGATATTTGCGTATAGAAACTCGAGAAATACCAACTTTAGCAGAAATTTCCTCAGTTGTAAACATCCCATCCATTTTAATAATTTCATACCAAACTGTATTTAAAGTATTTTTATCCAAACCTTTCGGTAAAGCAACTTCAACATTAGTATCCTGATGGATGATTGTTTTATCAAGTTCATACTGCTTTAAAATAGCTTGTTCTTCAACAATATTGTAGCGACTTTTGTAATTATTCAGTGATAAATTCAATCTTTCAAATTCAAAGGGCTTAATAATATAGTCAAATGCACCTAAACGAAGGGCGGCTTTAATTTTATCTTTATCATTAGCTGCCGAAACAATGATAACATCGACGTCATATTCTTGTTCTCTGATTTTAGCAAGAAACTGCAAACCATCCATACCTGGCATAAAAATATCCAAAATAATAAGATTATATTCTTTGGTCTGTATAATTTTTAACGCTTCGTCACTATTGCGAACAATATCACAAAGCTGAAAACCTTTAATTTGAGCTAAATAATGTTCATGCAGTTTACCGACCATTGGGTCATCTTCTACTACTAAAACTTTGATCATGATATTTCCACCGTCCTCACAATTGGTAATCGTACTGTAAACGTGGTGCCTTCTTCTAGAGTTGATTCAACCTCGATAGCACCTTTTAAATTGGTAACTGCTTGTTTTACCAAAAAAAGGCCTATACCACGTCTAGGATCCTTACTAGAATAGCCTTTTGCAAAGATATCTTTGAGTTTATTTTCCGGAATACCCACTCCTGAGTCTTCAACAACAATAACTACTTCGTTGTCAAAAGTTAAAATACTCAGATTCACTATTCTTTCGGACTGATGATCGCGCAAAACATCGAACGCATTTTCAAGAAGATTACCTATAATAATAATCAACTCCTGTACTGTCGGGCGGATAAATTCCGTCGTAAGTTCACTTTCATCTGTCAATGCAAACTCAATATCCAGTTCTCTGGCTCTGCTTATTTTCCCAAGAATAAAACCAGCAAGCGTAATATCCTTCAATCTTGTTACAACATAGGCAGCCTCAGCTTGCCTATTATTAGCAATTTCCATCGTGAACTGTTTTAATTCATCATAAGCCTTAAGGTCTATGAGCCCCATGATAACATGCATTTTATTCATAAATTCATGTGTCTGAGCTCGTAGAGCGTCCGCATAATTTCGTACGCCGGTAAGCTGATTTGCAAGTTCTTCAATCTCTGTTTTTTTGCGAAATGTTATAATCGCCCCACCAATATGCCCCTTATCAAATAGAGGTACTATTGTGGCAATAAAAAGAACCATGCCCACCTGCACC
>CAYVGQ010000139.1:0-4004 GCA_964450295.1 uncultured Phascolarctobacterium sp.
CACTGGGAGCGTGGGGACTTGGCTGGGAAGTTTGGCTGGATGGTATGGAAATTACTCAGTTTACTTATTTTCAACAAGTTGGTAGCATTGATGTAAAACCTGTCACTGTTGAAATAACGTACGGTTTAGAACGTTTGGCCATGTACATACAAGGGGTAGAGAATGTTTTTGATATCGAGTGGGTAGATGGTATTACCTATGGAGATGTCTTTCAAACTAATGAAGTCGAACAATCTTTTTATAATTTTCAGATTGCTGACACAACATTATTGTTTGAATTGTTTGACAAATATGAAGCCGAGGCAAAACGTGTTATAGAAGCCGGTTATATCCGACCAGCTTATGATTATGTTTTAAAATGTTCTCATACCTTTAATTTGCTAGATTCTCGTGGAGTTATCAGCGTTAGTGAAAGAACAGCTTTTATAGGGCGTGTACGAGCTATGGCACGTTTGTGTGCGGCTGCTTATGTAGAACAAAGGGAAAAACTGGGCTTCCCATTATTGAAAGGGGAGAAGAAATAATGACAAAATTATTATTTGAAATTGGTACGGAAGAAATCCCCGCAAAGTTTATGCCAGGTATACTTAAACAAATACAAGAACTTGCTACTGATAAAATGGATGGACTGCGCATCCCTTTTGAAAATATAAAAGTTTATGGCACACCTCGCCGAATGACCTTTATTGCTGAAGGGGTAGCTGAAACTCAGGCTAATAGTACTATTGAGGCGAAAGGCCCTTCCACAAAAATTGCTTTCATTAGCGGTGCACCGTCTAAAGCTGCTATAGGCTTTGCACGTGGACAAGGTGTAGATGTAAAAGAGTTAGAAGTACGTGGCGAATATGTTTATGCAGTCAAACAGTTAGTTGGTCAACCGGTCGTTAACTTATTGCCAAAATTGTTGCAGGATATTCTGGAATCTTTGTCTTTCCCTAAAACCATGCGTTGGTCAGATTATGATTTCAGGTTTGTTCGTCCGATTCGTTGGTTGGTAGCACTTTTTGGTGATAAAGTTGTTCCTGTAGAAATTACCGGTGTAAAATCAGGCAAATATTCTAGGGGGCACCGCTTTATGCAGCAATCGATGAAGAAGGCCGTGGAGAGCAAAGGTATTTTAGGTGCTACAATCAATAAAGTAGGTAATGTTGTACATTCTGCTGTTAGGGGAATGCAGGGTGCAATTGAAATTCCTAATGCTGAGGATTATGTACAGGTTCTCACAGACAATTTTGTGCTTGTAGACCAAGATGCACGCAGAGAAATAATTCGTCAACAAGTAAAAGAACTGGCGGAAGCTGAAGGCGGTATTGCAGAAATAGATGAAGATTTGTTGGAAGAAGTAAATTATCTTGTCGAATATCCAACTGCTTTGAGCGGTAAATTTGAGGAGAAATTTCTGACGCTTCCCAAAGAAGCCATTATTACTCCGATGAGGGAACATCAGCGTTATTTCCCTGTTGTGGGTGCTGATGGGAAATTGCTTAATAAGTTTATCACTGTTCGTAATGGTGGCAGTGAATTTTTGGATATTGTTGCTCATGGTAACGAACGGGTTTTGCGTGCTCGTTTAAGTGATGCTGAATTTTTCTTTAACGAAGATCGGAAAATAAAATCAGAAGATCGGTTAGAAAAACTTAAAAAAGTTTCATTTCAAGAAGGTTTGGGTAATATGTACGATAAGAGCAATCGTTTGGTAAAATTGTCGGAGATTGTAAAATTTGCCATTAATGCCAAAACTGATGACGCTAATCTGCAACGTACGGCACTTTTGGCAAAAACCGATCTTGTTGCCGGAATGGTTGTCGAGTTTACCGAACTACAGGGTGTAATGGGTAGTGAGTACGCCAAATTAGAGGGTGAAAAACCGGAAGTTGCACGAGGAATTTATGAACACTATCTGCCTCGTTTTGCAGGAGATGAACTGCCTGTAAGCACTATTGGTCGTATTGTTGGTATCAGTGATAAACTAGATAATATTGTTGCCACATTTAGTCGTGGTTTAGCACCGACAGGATCTCAAGATCCTTATGCTCTGCGTCGTCAGGCTCTTGGTATCATCAATATTCTTATAAGTAGCAACTATCATTTGCCACTTATAAAAACTTTGGCAGGAGCTCTATATCTACTCAATGTTAAACCTGAAGATACCGGCAAACTAATACCCCAAATTATGGCATTCTTTAAATTGCGTTTAAAGAACATGATGATTGACCAAGGCATTCGTTATGATGTCGTTGATGCGGTTCTCGCAGAAGAACGCAATGATGATCTAGTTGATCTTTATATGCGTTGTCGGGCACTTAATGAATATATTGTGTGGCCGGAAGCGGAAGCTATTGTGCAGGCGTCGATTCGCATCTGCAATCTTTGCAAAAAAAGTAATACTGAAGTTGCAATCAGCGGCGCCTTGTTTGTTGACCCGGCAGAACAGAAGTTGCATGACGTTTTGATTCGTCTTAATAAAGAACTGATTTCGGACATTGTTACTTACAATTATGTTGCAGCATTAAAACTTGCAGAGCAGGTTATAGAACCGGTTAATAAGTTCTTTGACAGCGTTATGATTATGGATGAAAATATTGATGTTAGAAATAATCGTTTAGCATTACTGATTCAGGCTAAAGAGATTACTAATGCTGTTGGAGATTTAAGTCGCATTGTTTTATAAATATTTTATAAATTTTAAGTAGTTAGTTGTTTCCTAAAACCTATGATGTAAGACAGAATGCATATTCTATTTTATGCATCTATCTTTATCATAGGTTTTTTTATTTATCATAAATGCACCGCCTAGCTGATTACAAAGAAAAAATTAACAATCTAAAGAAATTTTATGCTTTTATTTCTTTTGTTTTTACTTTTTCCTTTCTTCTAAAGTATATTTAGTGTATACTAAATATATACCGATTTTTTACGCAATAAAAATTATTTTGAGAAAAGGGATTATAAATCATAGCAAGAGAAAGGCTTTTGTAAAGGTTAACACAAAACAAAGAAAAAGTTCTTGAATGTGCTTTGGAGATGTGATATAGTATACACTATATTAAGGGCGAAGCCCAAAAAGTATAATATAAAGGAGTGCTACAATCATGAAAAAAGAAGAGCAGTTTCTTCTCTGGTTTGAGCAATTAGAAAGAAAAGATGTCGATATCGTCGGTGGTAAATCATCATCCCTCGGTGAAATGACTGCAAAAACAGACGTTCCGGTTCCTTATGGCTTTGCTACTACGGCCTATGCATATAGATATTTTATTAAAGAAAGCGGTCTTGAAGAAAAGATGCGCGCTATTTTGTCGGAACTAACTGACGTAGAAAACAGCGCTTTGCTTCGTGATGTCTGCGCTCGTTTGCGCCAAGCCATCATGGCTGAAAAAATGCCTCAGGATTTACAGGATGCCATCGGTGCTGCTTATCTAGAACTTGGTAAAAGAGTTGGCGAAGAAAATCCTTATGTAGCCGTTCGTTCTAGTGCGACTGCCGAGGATCTTCCTGATGCAAGTTTTGCCGGTCAGCAGGATACCTACCTAAATGTGCAGGGAGCAGATACTATTGTTGCTAAAGTAAAAGAATGCTATGCTTCCTGTTTCACTGATCGTGCTGTGTACTATCGTGAAAAACAAGGTTTTGATCATATCGAAGTGGCATTGAGTGCCGTTATTCAAATGATGGTCTTTTCGAAGAGCGCCGGAGTTATGTTCACTGTTAATGTTGCTACTGGTGATGATAGCAATATTTTAATTGAAGCTGCTTTTGGCTTGGGCGAATATGTTGTACAAGGTACCGTGACTCCTGATAATTATATTGTTTCTAAACAGGATGAAAAAATTATTGATCGTTGCGTGAACGAACAGGATATCATGCTTGTTCGTAAAAAAGACGGCGACTGTGAGGAAATTTCTGTCCCCGAAGAGCTACGCAAGGTTCAAACTTTGACTGATGAGCAGATTTTGGAATTAGCTAGTTATGCGAAAAAGATTGAAAAACATTATGGTTGCTATATG
>CAYVGQ010000140.1:0-3988 GCA_964450295.1 uncultured Phascolarctobacterium sp.
TGCAACAGTATGGTTTTACAGAGCCGGTTCTCTTAAAAGCGAAACCTCAGCGTGTGGTGTCTTTGGTTCATACCCCTGTTCTGGCTTTGTATGAAATGGGCATCAAACAGGTTGCTATTCCTCAGGCGGCAATGCTTGATTGCCCTGAAGAACTGCAGAAAAATGCCAAGTTACTTAATGTTTCCATGAATTCTAATTTTGATATTGAATCTGTCATTGCTTTAGAACCGGATCTGGTTATTGCCGGTTACCAGTCTAGGGATACCTATGGTAAAATATTAGATCGTGAAAAAATCCCTGTTTATTACGTTGATGCTGGGCATGTCGTTTCATATCAATCCATTAAGGAGCTAACCAATGTACTGATGGATACTTTCGGTAAAAATAATGCCGGAGCAGATGCAATCAGAGAACGGTTTGCAAAGCTGGAAACGCGCATTGCAGAAAAAAGAGCAATCAACAAAGGTAAGCGTGTAATGGTGCTGCAATCCGCACCGCCGCACCACTATATTCAGGGCAGGGATGGCACTTTAGGCAGTATGCTGGATATGCTTGGTTATGAAAATGTTTACCAAAAAAATAAAATGGTACTGCTGGATTTGGAACAGGCTCTTTCCTACGAACCCGACCTGGTCTTTTGCGTAGGCGGCTCTAAAAGTGGTAGCGAGCATCAACAGGTAATGGAAGCGGATTTTGCTAATAACCCGGCTTATTGGAATAATATTAAGGCAATAAATGACGGTAATGTAATCTATTTGCCAATAAAATATGTTGCCACTGCGGGAATAAATATTATTGATAATATTAATGAAATTATTGATACTATTGACGCCAAGAAGTTGAATAAAAATGAGTAAAAGCAAGAAAATAAATATTTTGCAAATTAGTATGGCTTGTACTGTTCTTTTAGTAGCTTTGGTGCTGCTGTCTTTTGTGGCTTTGGGAGTTGGCAGCGCCGGATATTCACCGCAGCGAATCATTCAGGCGCTGCTTTATGATGAAGGCGGGCCTGTTCGAGTAGTGGTTTTTAACCTGCGTCTGCCGCGTTTGATCATGGCGGTTGAAGTCGGTGCTTGCCTTGCGGTCGCGGGAGCACTTTTACAGGCCGTTATGCGCAATCCTTTGGCGGACCCAGGCATTATTGGTGTTTCAGCCGGAGCGGCCACTGCGGCGACTACTATTTTACTCTTGTATCCAACTTTCGTAGCCTCGGTACCGCTGTTTGCTTTTGGTGGTGCTGCTTTGGCCTGTGTGCTGATTTATCTTCTGGCCTGGCGCGATGGCATAGATACGGTTAGAATAATTCTTTCGGGCGTAGCAATTAACACCGTGCTGGGTGCATATAATGCTTTTTTGCAATTACTGAATTCTGATAATCTTGCCGGAGTTTTATCGTTTATGAATGGCAGTCTTTCGGGGCGTTCTTGGGATCATGTCTATATAATTACGGCCTATGCTTTTGTGGGTCTTGCTTTAGCATTATGCTGCATAAAAAATGCCAATATTTTACAGCTGGGTGATGAAATGGCACAAAGCCTCGGAATCAATGTGGCTTCTGTCAGAATTTTCTTATCGGCGGTGGCGGCCTTTTTAGCCGCGGCTACAGTCGCAGAAGCAGGGATGATAGGGTTTGTTGGTTTGGTAGTTCCTCATATTGCCAGAATGATGGTGGGTTCTGATTATAAGGCATTACTGCCGGTAAGTATGCTTCTAGGGGCGGTTATACTTTTGGCAGCGGATACATTGGGAAGAACGCTCATCCCCGGGATGGAAATTCCTGTCGGTATAGTGATGGCAGTTACCGGCGGACCATTTTTCCTTTATATGCTTAGAAAGAAGGGCGAAGTAAGTGGAAGTTAAGGGCGAAAAATTAGCAATAGGGTATGGCGGTAAAGTTGTAATTAAAGAAATGGATATTACTGTCAGAAAAGGTGAGATAACTACCATAATTGGACCGAACGGGTCGGGGAAATCAACCTTGCTGAAGGCTTTGACGCGTTTGCTGCGCTGTAGTATGGGCTGCGTATATCTCAATCAGGAAGAACTTTATCAGATTGACAGTAAGACACTGGCTAAATCTATTGGTGTATTGCCTCAGCGTCATTGTGCTCCTCCTGATTTTAAAGTAAAGGACCTCGTCGGGTACGGGCGGGTACCGTATCAGAAATGGTATGAACAAAATAGTGAAGAGGATCAGAAGATAATCGAGTGGGCTCTAAAAGCGACAGGAACTTGGGGCTTACGGGACAAATCAATTCAGGAATGCTCGGGCGGTGAGTCACAGCGCGTCTGGATTGCTACAGTACTGGCGCAACAGCCGGAAATATTATTTTTGGATGAGCCAACAACATATTTGGACATTGCACATCAACAGGAAACTATGCGCTTGGTAAAGAAGCTGAATAGTGAATCCGGAATCGGAGTCGTTATGGTTTTGCATGATTTAAGCCATGCGCTGGAAATAAGTGATCGTATAATTGTGCTTAAGAATGGCAGAAAATACAGCGAAGGACGTCCTCAGGATATTATTACACCGAAAATGATGCAAGATGTCTATAATGTTGACTGCGACGTGGTAATGCTGCCGGGACGTAAAAAACCGGTGATTATTTTTAAAGAAATAAGCTGAAGTATAATGTACCCATATAACAAGACAAGATTTTCGCAAACCTTAATGAACCTGATATAATAATGACAGGAAACTGTCGAGAAAGAAGGTTCATATAAATGGCAAAAAGAAGAACATTTTCACCGGAATTTAAAAGCAAGGTAGTATTAGAAGTTTTACGTGAAGAACGGCCGCTCGGTGAGATTGCTAATGAGCATGGTATCAGCCCAAATCAGTTAAGGAACTGGAAGCAAGAATTTCTAAAAAATGCTTCAAGAGCTTTTTCTGAAAGTAGAGATGAAAAAGAAATTCGTGCAAAAGAAAAGGTAATGGACGAGCAGGTTGATATATTAATGGCAAAAGTCGGTCAACTCACCATAGAGAATGACTGGCTGAAAAAAAAATCTAAACAAGTCTTTGGCGAAGACTGGAAGGCTAAAACTGGTTATAAAAGACCATAATCTAAGCGTATCCAGGCAATGTGAGCTGCTCGAAATTAATAGAACCAGCGTTTATTATGCCCCTGTTAAACAGGACCTTGAGTTTGAGAGCCTGGTCAAAAATCGGCTTGATTACTGGCACACTAAAATGCCTTATATGGGAGTTAGAAAGCTGCGAGATAAGCTACAAAACGTTGACAATATCCCTGTTGGACGCAAACGAATAAAAAAGTTTATGGTTGAAATGGGGATCTATGCAATGTGTCCCAAACCTAATCTTTCCAAGCGCAATAAGCAGCATAAAATTTATCCATATTTGCTTAGAAACTTAAGTATTAAAGCAGTAAACCAAGTATGGGCAATTGATATTACCTATATAAAAATGGGCGCCGGCCATATGTATTTAACAGCCATAGTAGACTGGTACAGCCGCTTTATAGTTGGCTGGGAGCTATCGGACACCCTATGTACGGCTCCAGTTCTTGAAGCTGTTAAAAAAGCTATACAGGACTATGGAAAGCCCAGCATAATTAATTCTGATCAAGGGTCCCAATTTACCAGCGAAGAATACACAAACCATCTCAGAACAGAAGAAATTAAGCAAAGCATGGACGGAAAGGGTCGTTGGGTGGATAATGTAGTAATTGAGCGATGGTTCCGCAGCCTTAAGATTGAACATATTTATCCTTATGAATATTTAACCCCTAGGGAGCTAAGGGCTGGAATTAGAAAATATGTTAATGAATATAACTTTGAACGTTCCCATCAATCTCATGGCTATCTAACGCCCGCTGAAGTTTATTTGAGTAAGAAAGCAGCCTAGTTCTTTTCACAGGCACGACAATCTTAGGCATTAAACTATCGTCCCTATAAAAGTTAACTGTAAATATATGGTTCATTAAGAAATAAAAAAATAAGTCTTGACAAGGTGGACACTTCT
>CAYVGQ010000141.1:0-2745 GCA_964450295.1 uncultured Phascolarctobacterium sp.
CCATTTTTCCACATTCAACAGCAATTCTCAGTGCCGGGAAAGCTTCTAGGTCAGTAGCTTCAAATGTAAGAGAACCTGCTTTTACTAGGTCAAGCTGCCCGAAGGAATTATCGAATCGTTCCGGATAAGAAAATGCATATTGAATAGGCAGACGCATATCCGGAAGCCCTAATTGCGCCAAAACAGAACCATCCTGATATTCTACCAAAGAATGAACTACACTTTGCGGATGTACAACCACGTCAATTTTTTCATATGGCATATTGAAAAGCCAATGCGCTTCAATAACCTCTAAGCCTTTATTCGCTAAGGTTGAAGAATCGACCGTAATTTTACGTCCCATGCTCCAGTTAGGATGCTTTAGACATTGTTCTAAAGTAACATTTTCTAATTCTTCTCTGCTGAGGCCTCTGAACGGGCCCCCAGATGCTGTAATCAGCAACCTTTTAACTTCTTTATGTGCGCCGCCTTTCAATGATTGAAAGATAGCACTGTGTTCACTATCTACCGGTAGCAAACTTACTTTGTATTCTCTTACTGTATTCATCACAATGCTGCCGGCAGCTACCAAAGTTTCTTTATTAGCTAAAGCGATATCCTTACCATGCTGGATTGCTTCTAATGTAGGACGCAAGCCGGCATAGCCAACCATTGAAGACAACACTGTATCGGTCTCGCTATAGGTTGCTACTTCTAAAAGTCCTTCTTCACCAGCTAATATTTTTGTTTTTCCGTTATAACGCTCACGTAACCTCCGCGCAGCGGCCACATCAGAAAGTGCGGCAATTTCGGGCTTGAACAGATTTATTTGTTCTTCTAAAAGGCTATCACTAGAATGAGCAGCCAAGGCTCGGATCTTTATTTTATCGGGATTGGCAACGGCAACCTCTAAAGTTTGTTTACCGATAGAACCTGTACTGCCAAGTATCGAAATATTTTTCAAACTTTAAACCTCCGAATCATTTAATCAGTGTATCTGAGTAAGTAGGACCGAAAACACCAAGACATAATAACCAAGCGGTACGGCAAACAATAAGCTGTCGCAGCGATCAAGAACCCCTCCATGCCCCGGAAAAATTTTCCCGGAATCTTTTGCTCCAAAAGAACGTTTTAAAACAGATTCCACCAAATCTCCCAGCGGTGCAAAAACAGCAACACATAAGCCCAGTGCTACAGCCTGTACTACGGCTATTTCTAATACATTTATACCTAAATAAACCATTACTGAGAAACAACCGACAAATCCTGCCACTGCACCTTCAACCGATTTATTGGGGCTTACATTAGGACATAGTTTACGCTTGCCAATAGCGCAACCGATAAAGTATGCAAAAGTATCACTAGCCCAGGTTCCCAGCCACCTTCTAACACAAAAGATCCTATTATAACAGGATCAAAGGGCAGTTGCCTTAATAAACCAAAATGGAAAAATAAAATACCAATATACAGAACTGCTAAAACTGACAGTCCCATATTTTCCACCAAATTTCCTCTGCTGTGTTTATGCAGTCCCTCTAGTAAGACGGCAATAATTGTTACTACTAAAAATAACGGCAGAGAATATAGGGTGTAAACAGAATTATCTAAATACATTAAGCTACCGACCAGTACTAAAGTCATGATGCCTGATGAAAAATAAAATACTGTATAACCTTTATTTTTAGCCATATTATAAAATTCCAGCCAACCAATGGCAGCTAAAACAAATACCGTAGCATTAAAAAGTATGCCTCCGCTGTGCAACAACCATGCTACCACTGGAATACCGACTAATCCGGTTAAAATACGCGTCAACATATAAACACCTGCTTAATTTATTTCGTTACTAAACCGCCAAAACGTCGTTCGCGCCCCTGATATTCTTTGATTGCCTGCAAAAACATTTCAGGAGTAAACGCAGGCCAGTAAGCATCTGTAGTCCAAATCTCTGCATAAGCAATCTGCCACAGCATAAAATTGCTGATTCTGCGGTCACTACCTGGTCTTATAAGTAGATCCGGTGCAGGCAAACCTGCTGTATAGAGATACTTCTCAAAAATTTCTGCTTGTATATCTTCTACTTTAAGCGAACCTGTAAGAGCATCGGCAACAATATTTCTTACTGCCTGCAAAATTTCTGCCTGTCCGCCATAGTTTATTGCCAAATTTAAAATAATACCGGTATTGTTTTTAGTTTCTTCTACGGCATGATCCATCTTCTGCCGCACAACGGTCGGCAAACCATCGCGTGAACCCATAAAACGTACCTGTACATTGTTTTGAGTAAACTCTTCAATCTCACTGGTTAGATATTGGCTTAAAAGCTCCATAATAAAACTAACTTCTGTTACCGGGCGTTTCCAGTTCTCTGTAGAAAACGCATATGCGCTAATTACCTTGACACCGATTTTATTGGCAATTTTAACGATTGTCTTTAATGTTTCTGCCCCTGCCTGATGTCCGAAGGTACGCACTTTGCCCTGTTTTTTAGCCCAACGTCCGTTACCATCCATAATAATCGCTACATGCTGCGGTATTGCCTGCAAATTGATGCCGTCAAGATTTATATCTACGTCGGGGTTTGTATTTTTTTTAACTTTGAACAAGTTGTTAAACACAAGCACACCAACCCTTCCATTGAATAAATAAACTGACAGACCCCCTTTTTAGAGGGGGCCTTGCAGTCCTAAAACTTAAAATCACGGTTGTTTAATAGCACCTACAGGGCAAACACCGACGCAAGCGCCACACTCAACACACTCTTCA
>CAYVGQ010000141.1:2769-3428 GCA_964450295.1 uncultured Phascolarctobacterium sp.
TAATTGCGCCCACCGGGCAGGTAGCGGCACAAGAACCACAACCGATACATTCTTCTTTATTAATTACTAATGCCATCTTCTAGCACCTCCTTTCTGTATCTTTTTGATGTAATAAGGGCAATTTTATTGTCAGGCAGTAAATTTTGCCTAACCACATATTTAATAGCTATCTTCTCCGACATAACTTTATCGTGCCAATGCGGCGGCTCCGTGACAACAACCGTATATTGGATACCCGCCGCTTCCAGTTTGGCAATAGCTACACTCAAAGGCAATGCTAACACATCAGGTATCAGCATTAGATCTCCATAACCTCTTTCTCTTTATTAGCCATAATTGCATCAACTTCTTTAATGATTTTATCAGTTATTTTCTGTACATCCTCAGTGCCTTTTTTAGCCTCGTCTTCAGTCATTTCTTTAGCCTTTTCAGCCTTTTTAATTGCATCGTTAGCATCACGACGCAAATTGCGTACAACAACGCGAGTCTCTTCAGCCTTTTTATGAACGGTCTTTACGATCTCTTTACGGCGTTCTTCTGTAAGCTGCGGTAAGTTCAATCTAATTACTGAGCCATCGCTATTAGGATTCAAGCCCAAATCTGATTTCATAATTGCTCTTTCGATATCTTTCAGCAGATTTTTTTCCCAAGGTTGAATA
>CAYVGQ010000141.1:3438-3972 GCA_964450295.1 uncultured Phascolarctobacterium sp.
GGTTCCGGAACAGTAACGCTCGCAACTTGGTTAATAGAAGTTGGAGTTCCGTAGTAGTCGACCATAACTTTTTCCAGTAAAGAAGGAGTAGCGCGTCCAGCACGAACCGAAGCTAAATCAACGCGCAATACGTCAATGGTTTTGTACATTTTATTTTCTGTTAATTCAATAATTTCTTTTACTGTTGGCATAATTATTTCCCTCCCATTAGGGTGCCGATATCTTCACCCAAGGCCGCGCGCAAAATATTACCCGGTTTATCAATATTGAATACTACAATAGGAATTTTGTTGTCCATGCAGAGGCTGATTGCCGTAGAATCCATTACGCTCAGTTTTCTTTGAATAACTTCGAGATAGTCAAGTTGACTAAACATTACAGCATCCTTATTTTTAGCCGGATCGGAGTCATAAACTCCATCCACACCTTTTTTTGCCATCAAGATTGCGTCAGCTTCTACCTCTGCCGCTCTTAAAGCCGCTGTAGTATCTGTAGAAAAGTAAGGGTTACCAGTACCTGCTGCAAAAATTACTA
>CAYVGQ010000142.1:0-3944 GCA_964450295.1 uncultured Phascolarctobacterium sp.
CAACTGGTCGCAATAGTCCCTTCCAGACGTTCCTCTGCCGTTAACCCTCCCAGCACAGTGCCAATAGTACTTTTACGCGAAGCTGCCAACAACACCGGGTAGCCTAGTCCTGTCAGCGACGTTAAGCCCTGCATCATTTGCAGATTCTGCTGTACGTTTTTAGCAAAGCCAATACCGGGATCAAAAATTATTTTCTCTTTAGAAACGCCTCGTGCTTCCAATTTTTTTGCTCGCCTCTGCAAATAAGCAGCAACTTCTGTAACTACATTTTTATATTCGCAATTCTGCTGCATATTTTTAGGCGTACCACGCATATGCATTAAAATTATTGGTGCTTTGCTACTTACAACCAAATCCGGCATGGCGGTATCACCCTCCATTGCCGTTACATCGTTAATAATATCTGCGCCTGCAGCCAAAGCGGCTGCAGCAGTTGCGGCACGGTAGGTATCTATAGAAATAACGCAGTCCGGATAATGTTCTTTAAGAGCTTTAATCACCGGCACAACTCGTCGCTGCTCTTCTTCTGTTGAAACAGCATCGCTGCCCGGACGAGTAGATTCTCCTCCAATATCCAAAACGGAGGCTCCCTGACGCAGCATTTTACCTGCCCGTTCAATAACTGCTTGCAGTTGTGAGACACGTGATCCGGCATAAAAAGAATCCGGCGTAATATTTAAAATACCCATTACTAACATTTTGTCATATTTTAATGCTCGGTTATCAGCTAAAACAGTTTTCAGTTGTACAGGCTGCAAGATTGTTTCAAGCTCACTTTTGATAGCAGCCATACCAAAGTAAGGCATTTTTGTCAATTTTTCCAAAAGCCTTGCATAATGTTTTCGAGTTCCCAGCAATATTGCGTCAACATGTTCCTCCGCACAAATAACACAACCTGACGGTATAGCGCAGTCACCACCGCATGCCAGCATTTCCTGTTTAATGATATTGGCGGCAGGTGTGCGTATATTTAAAAGTTTCAGCGGTAAAATAGCGCTTTTATGAAGAAAAATACTTTTGCTGAGAGGGTGAATGCCCAGTTGATGTAGCTCATCTTCCAACGTCCGATCTTCCAACTGCACAATCATGCTTTCCCTCCTTCCACCCCTTTTCAACGCAAGCAAAGGCATTATGATTATGAATACTTTCAATACTTTCAACAGTTGCCCGATACCAAATTATACGTTTGTCTGCTTCAAGTTTCAGTGCGATATCTCGTACCGCATCTTCAACAAAGCGTGGATTATCGTAGGCTTGTTCTGTAACAAATTTCTCATCCGGCCGTTTTAACAGCCCATATATCGGAGCACTTGCTCCTGCGTCAGCAATACCTGCAAGCTCCTCTAACCAGACCATTTCCTCTGCAGTTATTTCTAATTTTGCCAGTGCTCTTTGATTATGCGCGCCATAATCACTAATTTCTTTGGAGCAAGGGCACAATGTTTGAATAGGGAATTTGGCGGCTACTCGCAGTGAAAAACGCTCGTCTTTTTCAGCCGTATAAATACAATCAATATCGAGAGGTGCCCTTTGCCCGCTTACCGGAGCAGTTTTATAAATAAAATAAGGAAACTCCAACTTTAAAAAGGCTTTTTCTGCCTGTAACCGGTCTTTAAGATGATCTAAAATAGTTTCCAAAGAGTCCAAGGTAACAGGTCCTAAACTCTGCAAGCACTCGACAAAACGACTCATATGAG
Organism: uncultured Phascolarctobacterium sp.; assembly: GCA_964450295.1. Taxonomy (GTDB): domain Bacteria; phylum Bacillota; class Negativicutes; order Acidaminococcales; family Acidaminococcaceae; genus Phascolarctobacterium. The sequence continues at coordinate 1,698 of CAYVGQ010000142.1, forward strand.
TGCCGCGTAAATCATGCGGCAAGTCTACTGCTAGGCTGACCTCTGCAACCGTATGCTGCGTCCCCTTTTCTTTATCCTTCATCTCAATCGGCCAACGCAGATTTTTGATTCCTACATGTTTAAGTGGAATTTGGCGACGATCTAATTCGCCTTGCACGTCTTTCATTATAGATCACCTCTGTAAATACAGCCGCTGGTTTTAGTTTCCCATACTTCTATCTCACAAAGTTTATAGTTGGGCCCTTGTAACAACTTTTCCAAGCGTTGCCATACCCAAACAGAAATATTCTCTGCGGACGGTTGCGGCAAAATTTCATTAAGGCAGGCATGATCAAGTTTACTTAGCACTGCATCTTTAACAAGTTTTTTTAAACGAATAAAATCTATAACCATACCTTCCGAGTCAGGTGTGCCCTCAACTTTAACCACTAACTTGTATGTGTGACCGTGTAGTTTTTCACATTTTCCATTATATTTAGGCAAATAATGGGCTGCATCAAATTCAAATTCTTTTAAAATAATCATATTTTCCCTCCAAATATCACTTGGTTAATATTATACTGTCAGCCCAGCAAAATCATTCTGCTGACGCAAAGCTTCATAAGCGACTATCGCCGCTGAATTTGATAAATTCAAAGACCTTGCTTCTGCAATCATTGGTATTCTTACACAGCATTCTTCATATTCTAACCGTAACTTTTCTGGCAGACCTGCTGTTTCTTTACCAAAAATAAGCAGGCTCTCTTTTTCATAATGCACATCTGTATATCTTTTATGTGCTTTTGTTGTCAACAAAAATTTAGCATGATCCTTGTATTTTTCTAAAACTTCATAAACACTATCATAGTAATGAACGTCTACCAGATTCCAGTAATCGAGTCCGGCACGTTTTAAATATCTATCTTCTACCGAAAACCCTAAAGGGCGAACTAAATGCAGATGGCAGCCCGTAGCAGCGCATAACCGCGCTATATTGCCCGTATTGCCAGGTATTTCCGGTTCAACTAAAACGATATGCATCGATCTTCACCTCTTAATTTTTTTAAAAGCAAAATGCACCTTCTGGTTAACTGTGCACCGGCATTATTTATTTTCCTTCAGCAGTTCATCAACTATTTCACGCATTCTATGCTTGTCTTCTGCTGTATGTTCTTCCGGCTTCACCTTATCATCTTTTTTATTGTAAAATTCTTTTGCTTCAGCTACTCCAATAGCAAGCATCCGCTGCCAAATCCCCATTATTTTTTCACTGTAACCTGAACTCATCGCCCATGTTCCGTTAAGCTTATACCAAGTATCGCACAAACCGCGTTCTAATCGTATCGCATGCGCTAAATCATAACGCGGATCAACAATTTTCGTTGAAGGATGTTTCTGAGTAGTATAAGCCAACAAATGCTGAATATGCGCCCGTGCGCCGATCTGCGGTGTAGGGAAATGAGCCCCATTGACGCCGCCGCCTGTAGTTCCAAGACCGCAGAAATTATTTTGTTCCGGTTTCACATCGCCACCAAAACGGAAAAAACCCGTCTCAACTAAGGCCTGTGCAAAAGCTAGATCCTGACGTACCCCTTCACGTCCAGCTTCCTCCCAATAGATCTCTACTATTTCTTCTGCACTAAAGTTCAGCTGCAAATCTGGGCTTGTCTTCTTAAGCAAAGCCACTGCCTGTGCTTTTTCTGCTACGGCTTCGCCAAAGATGCCTATTTCTTGATATCCAACAGGCAGCACTGTCGGCGTAGTTGATTTCGATGCGGTCCCTGCAGTTGCTACACTATTACCACCGGATTTTGTGGGGTTTGCTGTATTTTGAGTTGGTTTTTTTATATGCTTACCTTTTTTTTTATTTTTTTTGGCTTGCTTTGTTGCTTCCTGTGCTCTTTTTTTATCGTCTTTTAGTTTTTGCTTTGCTGCTTTTTTAGTAGCATAGCTGTCAGACTGCAACACATTTTGTTTAGCAGCAACAGTAACATTACCCAATGACGCAGAGGACTGATTAGGCGTAGTTACACGCCTTTCTTCACCAACAGTTGTTGAGACTACTGCCTCTTTTTGATTGAGCGACCGCGGTAGTGAAGATACAACTACCCGAGATTCGGCAGTTATTTTATTCTCTTTCTTTTTAGCTTCTGCCTGCATCGGTAGTGCTGCGGTGCAACAAACAATCAACGCTAAAGCAAATAATTGCGTTTTTTTAAAATTCACTTTACTTCTCCCACTAATATTATATTGATAGTTAAATTTTAC
>CAYVGQ010000143.1:0-3906 GCA_964450295.1 uncultured Phascolarctobacterium sp.
CACGACCTCCGCCGTGACAGGGCGGCATTCTAACCAACTGAACCACCGGGCCATTAAAACCATGTAGGCATATTATAGGGCATTTGAATCAAGATGTCAAGGACTTAAAAGAATAAATTTATTACATTAGTTACGCTTTAGCAAGCTTCCTTAATGCCTGTTGCAAATTTTTTTGCAACAGCTTTTCCAATTCTTTAAGATTTCGACAATCAAACTCATGTGTTATACCGGGCATAAATCTACATTTTGTTTCTGCAAAAAATTCATCTCTAAAGCTGTTATAAAAAAACACAAGCTGATTGCCGTTTATAAAATCGCTATAATCAATAAAAATAGTGGAACCGTTAATATATTCTACTGGATTATTAGGAGTAATAAAAAGCTCAAAACTATCTATTTTATCAGGTAGTTCAGAAACATATTTCCAATTTAACATACCTGTTTCCGCATCTAGCATCTTTACCGAGTGCTGCTTATTACGGTTTATATCCTCTAAAAGTTCAGGCAATTTCTCCGTGATCATTTTTGCAAATTGATCACGGTCCCGACAAAAATAACGTATTTCTCTAAACATATGCATGCCCATCGTTTTAACCGGAATATAGTCGAAGGTTTCCGCTGTATAAATCAAATCCAGTTTGCTATGCATATCTTTATTAAAATAAGAAGCGATAGTCAGTATCTGTCCATCGATTCCCTGCCCCTTTTCCAGTTTAAATCCATCTATTTCTTGCGGCAATTGTTTTAGAAAATTCCAATCTGCCAACTGTGCTTCAATTTCTGTAATTTTAGGTTGACCCATAAAAATTCTCTCCTTCCGCTCTTAAATATTCATCAACATTTTATTATTGTAGCATAAATGTGCTATATATAGCAAAGCAAACTGCTACCTAAGGCAATAGTTTGCTTTAAAGGAACAGCATTAGAACGTCATTTCTGCCCCCAATCGCCACAAACGTCCTGAATAACGCATTTCAATAATTTTTTTATCAAAAACATTATCAAGGCCAACATATGCACGATATCTCTCGCCCCATTTTTTATTGACCACAAAATTAAAAGTATTGAGACTGTGATTTTTCCCATCTGCTTTGTAATCAGAATACCACTTATTCCAAGTAGTAATGCTCCAGGCCTGTTTTACAGGCTCTGTCCACATCAATTTAGCCGTATATGTATTACGTGCATTATAATTTAACCGATTCTTAGTTTTATCGTTCATGGCATCCAAATAGTCGTAATTGCCAATAACAGTAAAGCCTTTGCCAAAATCATGTTTGATCTCAAATTCAGCTCCCGAAGAAGAAGATTTTTCGATATTCATATACTGATAATTTGGCGCTAAACTATAGTCCATAGCAATGGCATTTGTTTTTTTATTTTTAAAATATGTAAACTTAACTGCCGTATCCTCTCCAAATTCCTGTTCATAAGACAATTCATAGCCCTTAGACTTCTCCGGCTTCAAAGTAGAATTAGAATAGGTACCGTATAACTCAGAAATAGAAGGTGCTCTATAACCTTCGCCATAATTAGCTTTAATTCTTACAAAATCCGTAAAAGAATAAGTGGCACCAAGACTAGGTGATGTTTCACTGCCGAAGCTATCATGATGGTCATATCTTAATGCAGGGATGAGCAGCAATTTTTCTCCAATCCTCATTTCGTCATGTATAAATAATGAATATTGGTCGGAGCTTTCATCAATACTGCTATCCTTCCGGCTGTCAGCTCTAAACTCTCCGCCAAACGTAAGCCTATTATGATCATCCACTTTTATAGTATCACGTGCTTCAATATTCCAGAAATCAAATTTAGAACTGCCAATACTATTAGCCATCATAGCGCTGGTCACGTCTTTTTTTATTTCACCGTAAGTAGCACTTAACATATAATTACTATTATTGTTCTGTCCATTATAAGTCAGACTGGCACTTTTTCTATCGACATTATATATACCTAAATAAGAAAAGGGACCGCTGGCGCTGGTAAACTTTTTAAATTGTTGATTGGTATTCTCATAGTCTAAATACAAATTTAAACTATTTTTCTTATCCATCTCATAGTCTACATCCAAACTGTAATTTTGTTTAGGTCCAAAATATTTACTCATATTAGCATCATCCCATTTAAAATACCGAACTTTGGTAAAATTAGCATCAAAAGCCGCACTTAACTTGCCATCCTTACCGCTATCAAAATGATAATAATTACTCATCTCACGGCTATTAGTTGCTGCTCCAATAGCCATAGAACTCTTTTCAGGTTTTTTTGTAATAATATTGATAACACCTGCTGATGCCTCCGAGCCATATAATGCTCCAGCAGGTCCACGCAATATTTCAATACGCTCTATATTATTTACATTTAAACGCGATAATACATAAGTATTTGTTGAAACCTGCCCATAGCCTTCCCCGGGAATACGACGCCCATTTAGCAAAACCAAAACATCATTTTTCCCGCTGCCCCTAATGCCTAAAGTATGTCCAACACCGGCTGCTTCCGGAATCTCAACATTGGTCGCCCCCCGCATAGCATCAATTACATTGGTCGCCCCTAGATTTTGAATATCTTCTTTGGTGATTATTTCAACACTCTGCGGTACTTCTTTTTTCCTCATTTCAGTACGAGTTGCAGTTACCACATACTCATCTAAAGTAAATTTATGCGTTTCTTCAGCGGCCACGGCTCCGCTCCAGATGACGTTAGTACCCAAAATTAAAGACATAAGTATTTTAAACTTTAAACTTTTTATATTTTTTGCTTTCATCATAATCGCTCTCCTCTACTCACTATTGCTTTATTATTTTGGGAAATATACTATAAATTCTCCGTCTTTTTTATCATCAGAATATGTTTGCAGATAATCTTTATCTAACGGTAGATTTTTTGGCGTTATCACGGCGATTTTTAATTTTCCGTTCAATGCTTGTAACTTTTTTACTGTCCCTAAATGCCCATCAGAATGAAAACAACCGTTAACATGATAAATTACTTTATGCTTATACGCTTTAAGATAACCATAAATGCTTGCGGCCATTTTATCATCTTTAATGCATTGAGCTGCAAAAACCTGATTTATCCTTTCCTTAGATATCCGCATTGGCGCTTCTCCTTTATCCATATACGCCACAAATTTTTCTTTATACTTACCATCAGTAGTATATGTATGCGCAGGTATATAAGGCTTGTACTGTTCCTCTATAGTATCTAATGTTCCTTCTTTAGCAAGTTTAGCTGCTAAAAAACGCGGAACGTTGCCGGCAATAACCGGCAAATTATGAGTTTTAGCAAACTCTACTAACCTACGATAATCTGATTGATATCTTGGCCACGGACGCGCATTAGCAATAAATTCTTCTTCTGAAATTTTTCCTGTCAAATATTCATTTAAAATATGTTGAACATCGACATCAAACATCTCCATAGACAGTACTAATTTGTCGCCATGCAGTGCATATAATTCCTGCATCACCTCATATTCCAAGGCGTGCAAAATATCCTGGTCATGAAATTCTCCGAAAAACACAACATCATATCCGACAAGACGTTCGGCCATCTTTTGTGCAGAGATTTGTTTATCGTCTGCAGTCGCAATTATAAGAACATCTTCTTGTAATGCGGATGCCGCATGTGCAGTTTCTGCTATTGCCATAACTAAACACATACATAAGAATTTTAAAATTTTTTTCACCTCAAGAACCTCTTTCTCGACCTGCTTATTCTTTACATGCTAATAGCTCTAAAAAAATAACAGTACGCTCTGCTTTTTAATATTTTATTGAGTTAGCTTAAACTAACTTTTTTGCCAGCCTATATCCCTACCATAGAATAACTTCCCTCTGCTTAGAAGTGTCCACCTTGTCAAGACTTATTTTTTTATTTCTTAATGAACCATATATT
>CAYVGQ010000144.1:0-3874 GCA_964450295.1 uncultured Phascolarctobacterium sp.
TTTTAAACTGCTTTTATTTTTCTAACTTTTTAATTTATAATATACTATGCATATTTTCCTGCGTACTCCGTCGAATTTTATTTTCAATATAACTGACTACTGAATGTAGCCATAGTCATTGACGGGTATAAATTATTCATATGGTTAAGAAAGCGCTGCCAACGTTTGGTGATTCTTTTATTAGCAAAAAAATCTATGTGATATTCTAATGGGATCAAAGCCGCACTTCCTAAATCATTTATTAACATAATTTTAGAACATGTCGGAGATATTTTTTTTATAATAAGATTTTCAGGGAATATGCCCATTGTAATTATTTGTTCTTTAAACAATGCTTGTTTAAATTCCAAAGTGAGATTTAGAAGATAATCGAAGTTTTCAATAAACATTTTTTCGTTGCACACATAATCTTCCAATGTCTTACATTTACCACCATGATAATCTTGCAGTAAATCGAATACATAGCCCTTGCCCAAGTTAGTATGAACAATGCCATGATAATTAGGCAATACAGTTGACAACAGGTGTTTTTGTTCTCGTAAAGCACGATACTTCAGTTCACGTTGCATGTCTTTATCCCCGTCACCATAAGAAATTTTAATGCAAAACGAAGATTTAAGCGGATAGTAGAACGTTTTTTTATGTCTTCCTTGCCCAATATAAATTTTTTCATCAAGAAAAATTGTCGATTTATTCACTTGTTATACACATCCCTTGCCCTTTATTCAAACTTGCCCTGATAAATCACGGTTCATTATCAAAGTTAGCTTTTTTATTTCCTAGTATATTATAATAGTTTATTTAAACTCTACTTTTAAGTGTTGTCGTTCAATCAATCGATGAAATTTATATTTGGGATACCCAACCATCAAAGTCCCGACTATTTTTTGTTTTGCCGGTACTTCAATCAACTCGAGTAGCGGCTGATACCCTGCGATACCACAGGTTTGGATAAATCCAGCTATAGTTGTTCCTAACCCAATTGTTGGTGCGTAAAGCTCTGCATATGCCCAAGACTGCTCAGCATTGCTTACACCGGTAGTATTAAGCCTGCGAGCAAGCGCAAAAATCAGCATAGGTGCGTTACGGGCAATAATATCTTGGTGATGCTTGCGATAAACCCTGAGAACCGTATTAAAATATCTGCTGTGAGAACTTCCTTCCGCAATTTCTTTTTCCATCCACTCCGCAGTAGCATCAGCAATAGCTCTAATTGTTTCTTTCTTCCTGATAACTATATAGTACATTCCTTGTGAATTACCAGCAGTCGGCGCATAACGACAAATTTCAAGTAACTTCCGCACGTCATTTTCAGTTGGTGGTTGAGATTTGAACATACGTATTGAACGACGCATTCGCAAAAAATTATAGGCTGTTTCGGCATCTAAAACCGGCATTGGTATAGGAGTTTGCTCTACTAAGGGAACATATTTATTATCTAGGGCCGCAGTAGGACAAATTGAAACGCAGTGCCCACAACTCATACAACCTCTGTCAAAATTACATTCCGGCCCATGCTCCCCCATTGACAAAATGCAGGACGGACAAGCTTCTACGCAAATGCCACATTTTATACATTTATCATAATCAACTTTTAGCAAGTCCATTTTCTACCTCCTCAATCTTCGAACCGGATAAATTCCAATCCGCTGAAATCAGTATAAAATTTTGTCTCTTTAAATGCCTGGGCACAAAGCTCTTTATTTTTTTTAGCAACACCTTCTGCATTAACAATTCCCAAATATGCACATGCAGATTGAGCGTTAAATTTTTGCGCATGTTCCAGCAGAGATTGTTTATCGGCAGGAGCAATAACTCCTTTCTTGGGATAAACATCTGTAGCACTCAAAATAAAAATAAGTTGTTCTCCCTGCTTTGCAACAATATGCGGTATTTCAGTTTTATTTGGTTGCGCGAATTCTATTTCATAATCTTTTTCTGTGAGATACTGCAGTAATATCTGCAGACCAAATTCATGAATTTCCTGAGTATTCATTAACTCTGCAGTCATGCACCCATCCTCCTTCGGCTAATTATAATTTTATTATACCATAAAATAATAGAAATAACTTCAGCTAAGCATTATGGTTTTTTCAAAAATTATTTATTAATATTATAATTATTATGCATAAAAATGATAAAAAGCCTGCTCATAGAGCAGGCTTTAATTGTTGGCTCCCCGAGTAGGACTCGAACCTACAACAACTCGGTTAACAGCCGAGTGCTCTACCGATTGAGCTATCGGGGAATAAATCTTTCAATACAAATTATTATATTACTGTGTAACGTTATTGTCAATATTTTTTTAGCGGGTTAATTTATAAATCAAAGCGTTGCAAATAGCAGCTGCAACATTGCTTCCGCCCTTGCGCCCACGAGCGACAATATATGGGATCCCTGTCTTCATAATGATTTCTTTCGATTCCACGACATTTACAAAGCCTACAGGAACCCCAATAACTAATTCCGGCTTTATTTTCCCTTCTTTGACAAGTTCATCCAAGCGTACTAAGGCCGTAGGAGCATTTCCAACAGCAATAATAACCGGGCCTTCTACTTCGCAAGCCTTTTCCATACAAGCCGCCGCACGTGTAGATCCAACTTCTTTAGCCCTTGATGCAATATCGGCATCTGCCATGAAGCATACTGCCTTGCCTCCTAATTTATTAAGCCCCGGTTTATTAATGCCGACACAAGCCATATTCGTATCTGTAATAATAGTAGCGCCTTTTTTTAACGCTTCCAAAGCCTTGCCTACGACCCCTTCCGAGAAATGCAGTGTTCTAGCATAATCAAAATCAGCTGAAGTATGAATAACACGTTTGATAATGCTTAGTTTTTCATGATCAAGTTGAATTTCTCCCAACTCTTCCCCAATTATCTCCATGCTGCGCTTTTCAATATCTGCCGGTAATACGTTTTGTAATTTCATTTTTACTCCTACCTTTCTTAAAACTATTTTTCGATGCCAATTCTTGCCGGAATGCCACGATCTTTAGGGTGTTTACGTTTACATACCTCTGACACATAATCCGCTATTTCTATGAGCCTGGCAGATGGATTACGTCCTGATAAAACAACTTCTAAAGTTTGTGGCTTTTCTTTCAAAAAATCTACTAATCTATCTTCGTTAAAGACACCTGTATTACAAGCACCTATAACTTCATCAAAAACTAATAAGTCAATTTTTTCTCTATCAATTTTTTCAATTACTTTTTTAAACAAGGCCTCATGCTCCTGGAAAACTTCATTTTTTTCCTCTGCTGTCATTTGAAAAGTAAATTTACTAGTTTCTTTTCCACGCATAACTTCAATATTGTTAAATAGTTTTAGCGAATTAAGTTCTCCAGTAGGCCTGCTTTTTAAAAACTGTACAAATAATATTTTATTTCCATGTCCTGCACAGCGAATAGCTAAGCCAAGGCATGCTGTTGTTTTTCCTTTACCATCACCGCAATAAATATGTATCAAACCCTGCTGCATTTTATACACCAACTTCCAATATTTCGTAAATCTTTTTCATATCAAGATTTTTACGAACACTCTCAGCCAAAATATCATATTGTTGTTTTTTATACTCATTAAAGTTAATAGTTTTTATATCACCAAATTTCATACCTTTTTTAATCAGTAAAGCTTCAACTATTATTTTTGCGATACCTTCGCTATCAAATAACCCATGTACATATGTACCGTATACATTCATAATTTCATTAATATGTTGCGAGCCTTCCGGAGCAAGATTTCCCTCCTCATAAACGAGTTTAATCTCGGTTAACGCCTTCGTTGCGTCAAAATTTGTTACTCCGGAATGAATTTCATAGCCGTAAAAAGGTTGGTCGCTTAAAGCAGAAAATATTCCTTGTACTTTGCC
>CAYVGQ010000145.1:0-3828 GCA_964450295.1 uncultured Phascolarctobacterium sp.
GCGTCTGCCTTACAAGCAGAATGTCGGCGGTTCGATCCCGTCAGCGCCCACCATAAATCAGGCACTTCTAAGAGATTAGAGGTGCTTTTTTATTTAATTTTTAAGAAGTATTGACTGTATAATAGTTTGCAAAAATAAGTAATTTGTGTATAAAAAGTTGTGGTAGATGATGTAAAAGTTGCTTTTATGTGTTAATTGTAGTAAAGTTTAAGTAGCTAAAATAGCTATTTTAAAGGAGGCGTAATTGATGAAAAAAACTTTTCTCGAAAGTATTCATGAACGTCGTAGTATTTATAGTATCACCAATACTTCGCCTATTTCTCAAGATGCAATAGTTGCATTGATCGAAAGATTGTTGGAAGATGTTCCTTCGGCTTTTAATTGCCAAAGTGCGCAGTTAGTAACTTTATTTGGAGAATCAAATCAAAAATTTTGGAATATTGTTATGAAAACTTTGCGCGCTCGTGTGCCGGCTGCAAATTTTGCGTCGACCGAAGCTAAAATAAATGGATTTGCAGCTGGGTTTGGTACTATTTTATATTTTGATGATGCAATTATCACAGAAGACCTTGCTGCTCAATACCCTACTTATGCAGCCAACTTTAAACCTTGGGCAGATCAAGCTAACGGTATGCTTCAATTCGCAATTTGGACAGCTTTAGAAGATGAAGGATTAGGAGCAAATCTTCAGCACTATAATCCAATTATTGATGATGAAGTAAAAACTTTGTTTAATATTCCGGCTCATTATCGGTTAATAGCACAAATGCCGTTCGGTGCTAAAACAGCAGAACCCGATGCAAAAGAAGTTGTTCCCGGTGCCAAAAGATTGCTCGTTTTAAAATAGAAAAACACTTTTTTGATGCTTAAAAATTCAAATTTTATAGTTTAATTACTTTGGGAGGTGGCAAAGATGAAATTAAGGCAAAAGTTTATAACTGTCGGTATAGCCGGAATTTTTGTTTTGAGTTTGGCTGTATCTGCTTGGGCGGCAGAACCGCAAGTTGTAGCTCAGAAAATACGTGCAGGTGGCGTAAATGTCACGATGCCGTTAGTTTCCGGAGCTGTTGGCGGTACAGATGTCGATGATAAAATAAATTTGACGTTGGATTTTAATCTTGTTAAAAAATTTTATAATTATTTGCCGGGTTGCTACAACGACTCACAAATGGAAGCCTCTTATTACGGAGACTTTTCCGGCACATTTGAAATTTCCGACAGTCGCGCATTCGTAAACGATGTGGCGGTGTTTATTAATAGCCAGTTGCAGAATAGGGCAAAATCTGCGCATAAAGCAGGTTCTCACATCAAAAAATATACCTTTGACAGCAGGTATCAAGTGCATTTCAATAGCGAAGAACTACTTTCCTTAGAGCAAACGTATACGGATTATTTAGGTGGTGCTCATCCAAATCACTATTTAGATACGCTAAATGTCGATTTAAAAACAGGGAAAGTTTTACGGTTAGATGATCTGTTTAAAAACGGCAGTGATGATCTGTCGCGTTTAAACATAATTGTTGCGCAGCAAGTTGAAGCAGAACGTGATATAAAAGGATTCTTTGAGGAAGAAATTGTAATAAATGGAACAGAAAACTTTTATATTACTGACAATGAAGATTTAGTGATTATTTATCCTCCATATGCTGTTGCTCCCTATGCGTCAGGTATAGTCGAGTTCATTATTCCCATCAGCGAGGTTGCGGATATCTTTAACTTTACATTCGAATAGCTTTTTATTAAGAAGTTTCTGTTCAGGCAGCTGTCTGGATTCTCTAAAATAAATATAGAAAAGCGAGTGCTTCTGTGGTAAGATAAATTTCAGGGAATTTGAAAACAAGGAGGCTTAGAATATGAACATTGAAGAGGTACTTAAAGCTTTTCATTTGATGTGGGATAATTATCCGGAATCGGCCATGCTTGTAGATAAAAAGCGTAATATTATTGCGGTAAATAAAATTGGACCAAGTACCGGACGGATAGTAGGCAGGACATGTGCTTTGGTTGAACCATTGGAACAACACAAAGGCTGCAAGGCAGAAGAGGCTTGGAGCAGCGGTACCGCAAGCTATCGGAAAAAAGTTGGTAAACTGGGAGATGTCGTGTCATTTTGGGTGCCAATTGACGGGTGTCCTGATTATTTAGTGCATTTTTCCGTAGGTTCTATAAAAAAATATGAATACAATGTTTGAAAATAAAATTAAACAATCAGATATTTGGGTATATATAACTATTTAATAATAGAAGCTTGCTGATTAAGGTCGGCTTATTTTGAAGGATGGAGATAATTGTTAAAAAAACTTAAAATAGATTTACAAAAAGAATTTGCATACTACGATCAAAAAGATTTACTGAGAGATTTAATGGCAGGTATTACTGTAGCGGCCGTTGCTATTCCGCTGGCATTGGCTTTTGGTGTAGGTAGCGGAGCGACCGCTTCAGCGGGGCTGATTACTGCGATTATTGCCGGCTTTATTATTAGTGCTTTGGGTGGAGCTTACTATCAGGTTTCCGGACCTACCGGTGCAATGGCGGCGATTTTGATGTCCATTGTTGCCAAATATGATATGCAGGGTGTTTTTGTTGCTACTTTTTTAGCTGGAATTTTTTTGTTACTGGCAGGCATATTGCATTTGGGTAAACTCATTTCATTTATTCCGATGCCCGTTATTTCAGGGTTTACATCGGGCATTGCAATTATTATAGCTTTGGGACAAATTGATAACTTTTTCGGTGTTACTTCGAGTGGTGCATCGACTATAGAAAAACTATTAAGTTATGGACAACTGGGATTTGCACCGGAGTGGAGTGCTGTATTGTTGGGACTTTTAGTCGTCTGTATTATGTTTTTTTGGCCAGCAAGGTTTAGCTTCGGTATGCCTTCCTCATTGCTAGCGATTATTATCGCAACTACTGTAAGTATAGTTGCAGGATTAGATGTTGCTGTTGTGGGGGCGATACCAACTTCTTTGCTCCTGGAAGACAGACTTAAATTATCAGCACTGATTGATCTACAAAATATATCAGGACTCTTGGCACCGGCGGTCAGTATTGCGTTCTTGGCAATGATTGAAAGCCTTTTGTGCGGTGCTACTGCAGGACGTATTACCGGCGAAAATTTAGATAGTAACAGAGAATTAGTTGCACAAGGTATTGGTAATATTGTCGTACCTTTTTTTGGCGGAATTCCAGCAACGGCAGCTATTGCTAGGACGAGTGTGGCAATTAGATCCGGTGCTAAAACAAGAATGACCGGCATTTTCCATGCTCTTGGCATTTTGGTTTCTATGTTAGTTTTGGGTAATATAATGTCTAAGATACCCCTAGCCGCTTTAGCCGGCGTATTAATGGTCGTTGCTTGGAGGATGAACGAGTGGGCAACAATTAGTTTTATGCTGGAAGGCAAGTTTAAAGGAGCTATTTTTAAATTTTTAGTGACAATGTTTACTACAGTTATTTTTGATTTAACAATAGCCATCGTTATCGGCGTAATGGTAGGTTTGATTTTACAAACAGTTAGATTTTCGCATTTGCGAATTACCTATGATGAAATTGATCCAAACCGCTTGCATGCACACAGTGAAGAACTACCTCAAAACGGTTTAGTTTGTTATATTACAGGACCAATTGTTTTTGCTAATACGGAAAAACTGGAAACCATCGCCGAAAAAGCGAAAGGGTATAGTCATATTTATTTTTCGATGCGTGGTGTTCCGGATATCGATATTTCGGGCACACAGGAATTCGCAAAATTAGTGACCAATCTAAAACAAGAGGGACTGCAAATATATCTGTGCAGTTTACAGGATGATGTAATGGAAATGATGC